>QEVC01000003.1:390-64369 GCA_003576945.1 Candidatus Microgenomates bacterium | reverse complement strand
CAAACAAGTACCGCCGTCTAGATTTTTCTGGCTGGACACGCATATTTTCCTTTCGATGGAAACCCATCAAAAGTCCAATATGTATCACAAGTTATTCAAATCAGGAAAACTGAGATGTTAACTTACAATTTTTAAAACCTCAGTGAAAGCGCTCTGAGGGACCTCGACTCTCCCGAGCATTTTCATCTTCTTTTTACCCCGCTTTTGTTTGTCGAGGAGCTTTTTATTGCGAGAGATGTCGCCGCCGTGGAGCTTGGCCTCGACATCTTTACGATAGGCGCGGATGGTCGAACGAGCGATGATTTTGCCACCGATGGCAGCCTGGATCGCGATCTCGATCTGAGCACGGGGAATAACATCCTTTAACTTTTCGACTAGTACCCTACCCCGACCCTCAGCCTGATAGCGAGGCGCAATAAAAGAGAGAGCTTCGGCAGCTTCGCCATTTAAGAGAATGTCGACTTTGACCACATCAATTGTTTGGTAACCAGCGTGCTCGTAGCTGACGCTCGCGTATCCGGAACTAACGGACTTGAGGCGGTCATAAAAGTTGGTAATTAGTTCGGCGAGGGGCATCAAATAGCTCAGCTTGACCCGAGAGCTTACGTATTGCATATCAATAAACTCGGCCCGTTTGTTTTGGGTGAGTTCCATGATGCCGCCGACATATTGCTCAGGGGTATAGATCGTCATTTCAACGACTGGTTCTTCGACTGCATCAATGATTTCGGGTCTGGGCCAATCAGCGGGGGAAGAAACCTCGATTTTCTCGCCATTTTTTAGGGTCATATGGTAGGGCACGGAGGGACTGGTGTTAACAACGCTAACCTCGAATTCACGAGAGAGACGCTCGGTTACAATCTCGGCATGGAGAATGCCGAGGAAGCCCACGCGGAAGCCGTGACCGAGCGCGGGAGAGCTCGCGACATGATAAGTGAGAGCGGAGTCGGAGAGAGTTAGTTTGCCCATGGCATCGACAAAGTCGCGATAGTCATCGGCATCGATTGGATAGAGATCCATAAAGACCATGGGTTGAGGTTTTTGGTAGCCTGGAACGGGAGTAATTTTGGCGCCAAACGTAGTTACCGTGTCACCGATCGTGATTGCTTTAATATCCTTGTGGCCGGTCGCGATAAAGCCGACCTCTCCGGCTTTAATAGTGTCTGCACTCTTCATGAGTGGGGCAAAATAGCCGATGTCGAGTGGAGAAAATTTTTCCTCTGTAGCGTAGAGATATAGATTTTCGCGATTAGACTTGTTAATTTCCCCCTCTAAGACTTTGACAAAAGCGATCACACCTTTGTGGGTATCGAAGGTACTATTGAAGATAAACGCGCGTAGGTCTGTAGATCCGTTAAGCCGTAAATCCGTCTTAGGTGCAGGGATTTTGCAAACGATCTCTTCTAGCAGTTTTGGCACGCCTTCACCACTTTTGGCGGAGACTCGGAGGATTTCTTCTTTTTTGAAACCTAGATTCTCGACTAGTTCAGCTTCGACCCGATCAGGCTCGGCGGCGGGCATATCGATCTTATTGAGCACGGGAATAATAGTGAGACCTGCGGCTTTGGCTTTGTCATAATTGGCGAGAGTTTGAGCCTGGATACCTTTGGTGGCATCGACCACGAGGACAGCCCCTTCGCAGGCATAGAGGGCACGGCTCACCTCATAACTAAAATCGACGTGGCCGGGAGTATCAATCAAATTCAACTGATATGAGTTATCGTGAATCCGTGAATCCGTGAATCCGTTGGGAGTGTAATTCATGCGCACGGGGGCGAGCTTAATCGTGATCCCCCGCTCGATCTCGATCGGATTACTATCCATAAGCCGTGCCGAGCCACCAACAGCGACTGTCCCAGTCTCCTCGAGTAGGCGATCGGTTAAGGTAGTTTTGCCGTGATCGATGTGGGCGATGATGCAAAAATTACGAATATGAGACGTGGTGGTCATAAGTACCTAGTGCCGAGTTATTAAACAGTACAGGTCAGTGTATTATACGGGATAAGAATAAAACTAGACTGAGCTATCGTCAGAATCGAGGGTTTCTTTGCTCTGTGCTAGTGCTTTGTGCCAATTGCCAATTTTTTCAATTAGAGCAATAAAGACTGTTAGTTCGCGAATCTTAAAGAGATAGGAAAGAGTTAGGTATACTCCGATACCAATCAAACCAACTGAGAGGGTGAGCATGATTAAGGGTAAGGTACGGGTGGTATCAAAAACCATTCGATCCAGAACACGGAGAGGAACCCAGAGAGAGAATCCAGTGATGGCCGTAGAAATGAGGATTTTGCTAAGAGGAATCAAGAGATCGCGGAGCGAGAACTTGGCATAGCCGTAGAGAATGGTAGTTAGAATAATGGTTTCTAAAATACTTGCAACCGTGATCGCAAAAGCCATGCCCAAGACCCCGGATTGAGCCACAAAGAGAAAGTAGTAACTAACACTGACATTAATCACCGTTGAGAGAAAGTTGGCAACGAGCGGAACTGTCGTATTGTGCAGCGCATAGAAAACGCGGACCAAGACGTGCGTCAGAGAACGGGCGGCGATACTGAGAGCGAGGATGGCAACGAGTTTGCCGGTTAAAACGGTTTCGGCCCAAGGGAAAGAGTCGGCACCATAGGCAAGACGAACAAGAGGGATTCTAAGGACTAAGACCATGGCGGATAAGGGGAGCGCGAGATAGAGCATTTCAAGGATGGTGTGATTAACCATATTCGAGAGCTCGGCTCTTTCTTTGGCGCTACTGTTTTTGGCAAAGAATGGGAGAGAGGCTTGGCCTATTGGCACCCCAATTAGCCTTACTGGCATGGCGGAGAGCTGCTGGGCGATGGCCATTAAAGTGACAGTTCCTGTGTTTAACCAAGAAGAAAAAGTGACGATGATGGTTGCTTCGATTTGAGTAAGGGAGAGTGTGAGGACGCGCGGGCCCATGAGCCTTAACATTTCCCCCACAGCGCTAGATTTGGGAGAAATAGTTGGGGTGTAGTGAAAGCCCAATTTTCTGGCAAGAGGAAGCTGGGCTATGAGGTGGAGTATGGCGCCGAGCACCACACCAACGGCTGGACCGTAAATCCCGATGGTGGGGCCAAGTGCAACGATGCCAATAATAATACCCAAGTTGTAAAGAATGGGTGAGAGGGCGGGGATCAGAAAGCGTTGATGCGATTGGATAATGCCAGTTAGAAAAGAGGAAAAACCAAAGAAGAGCTGGGCGGCTGCCATGATGCGAGTTAGGTTGGCCATGAGATCTAGCTGCGAACTCTCAAACCCCCCCGCAATTACACCACTGAGCGGCCGCGCATAAATTAAGAGAAGCACTGTTAGGAGTAACATAACCAGCATAATCGCGTTAATCATGGAGCTTGCGAGCTTGCTACTCTCAGATTTGTTTCCGATGTATTTGGAAAAAACTGGGATAAAGGCGGAAGAAAGAGCGCCGACAATAATAATTTGAAAAACCATGTCGGGCAACCTAAAGGCAGCCCAGAAAACATCGAGGGCGGCGGTGTCATTATAAAAGTAGGTGATGAGAAGTCGGGTGCGAATTAGGCCAAGGAGAGCGGATGCAAGTGAGGCTCCCATAATAACGGCGGCGGCGGAGAGAATGGAACTATTTTCTTTTAAAAAGAGGGAGCGACCGTTACTTAGCAAGCGCTTGAACATATAGGGTAAGTTTAAAGTGTAAAGCAGAAAGTGAAAAGTCCATTGTTTTTTTATTTGTATCTTGGTATACTACCGCCCATATGCCAATCACAAAGTCAGCAATCAAGAAACAACGTGTCGATAAAAAGCGTGGAATTGTAAATACCCCTATAAAAGGCCAGGTAAAAAGCACGCTTAAAATAGCAAGAACGTCCCCTACTCGAGAGAGTGTTGGTGCCTTTTACGCAGCGGTTGACAGGGCAGTAAAAAAGAATTTAGTGCCAGAGCGCACTGCCTCGCGACTTAAGTCGAGACTAGTTAAGTTAAGTAAGAGCCGTGGGGTTGCTTCGGTTTTTGGTAAGAAATAAGTTTTGACTTAGTTTTTTCCGCACTTAGTGTTACACTGGGTTTATGCAGCTGCCCGCTTTTTTTGGTCGACGTCGTGCGATAAACCTATTACCTAGAGACTCTTTCGAGAGTAGTCAGATGGGGATAGTCCTCTCTTGGCTTTTGTCGTTCGGGAAATGGGCAGTGATTATCACGCAGCTGATTGTTATGGGTGCATTTTTGTGGAGATTTTCCTTAGACCGTGAGCTAACAGATTTAAAGAAATCAATCGCAAAAAATGTCGCAGTAATCAAATCATACGAACAAATAGAGCGAGATTTTGTTTTGACACAGAAGAGGCTAGCAACTGCAAAAACTGTAATTGCGCAACAAAAGGCTATAACCGAGGAGCTCTCGACTTTGGCATCGGTGACCCCACTAGACGTGTGGTATGAAAAACTAACAATTACCCCGACTTCGACCACGCTTGCGGCTTATAGCAGATCACTCCCCGGGTTTAGTCAGTTCTTGTCGGCGATCCAGAGAGATACTAGGTATAACAGTGTATCGGTAGCCAGAATTCAGGATGGTGGGGTGCAGAACGCGCAAATGCAATTTGAAGTTAGCATGGGACGAGCTAGCGTGGAGAAGAAGAAATGAATTCCTCAAGAAGGTTAAGATTAGATCTCGCTAGGTATTACCGATTACCATCTGTCCAAGTATCGCTGGGAGTGGTTCTCGCATTTATGATCACGGCATTCTTTATCATGTTTGCGATTAGGCCCACGTTTGCCACGATTGTAAAACTTCAGAAGAATATTGAGGAATCCAGGACTACACTTAAGGACTTGGAAACTAAGGTGGCAGCCCTTTCAAAGGCAGCAACTTTGCTAGAGAAGATTAAGCCACAACTACCAAACCTAGAAACAAGCATTCCACCTGACGGAATGAGATATGACGAGTTAGCATACAGCTTAGAGGTACTTGCGCAAAATACAGAGACAACCCTAGAGTCATTTACGCTCGGAGATTCGCTTGTGGCATCAAGGCTCGTTAATGCCTATACCCCAAACAAGAAACAGGAGGTCGTCCCAACACCAATCACAGTGAGGATTAACGGAACATATCCACAAGTTAGTGCCTACTTAACAAGACTTGCGAGCGCCATTAGGTTAACTGCGATTGAAAGTGTAGCGATTTTGAAAGACGGAGCCGGGTCTAGAAATAGTGAGAGTGGAACATTGACGATGACAATTAGTGGCTTGGTTTACTACGCTGCAGATCCTGGGGCGATCCAGAAGGTTTTCCCGAAGGATGGAGGTAAATAATATGGCGCATAGAACAATGGTGATGGTCAAGCGAATGTACTTGCATATTGCAATACTAACCATGCTAACGGCAATTCTGTGGTTAGCACTAACAATATATCAGTCCCTCACTTCCCTATCGGACGTGGCGGTTGACGCGACGACTAGATCGCCGATCACCCCATCTTTTGATGAGGAGGTTTTTAATGCGATTGTGGGAAGAGAGAACCTGAGCAATCTAAACTTTGAAGCCCCTTCGTCTTCAGCAAGCGCGGTCACCATTAACGAGATTAGACCAAGTGAAGAACTGGGTGGTGAAACAACCACGGAAACTAGTAATGATGTGGTAAGCGAAAATGCGGAACCAACCATACAATCAACAGAGGTCACGACCCCATAAATGTGATAGCATGAATTTATATTAAATTGACTTGATTTATGCTTGATAAAAAGATTCCAACACTACTTGCATTATTATTACTAGTTGCGATAGGGGTATCTTTTTGGATGTGGCAACGTGGTAATGGAGCAAAGACAAGCGTTGGAACGATACCCCAATCAGTAAAGATAACCAATATTGCAGACAATAAATTTAGCGTTTCGTGGACAACTCAAACACCAACGATAGGAAAAGTTGAATACGGAAATGTGGGAGAGAAGCTAGATAAACAACGCGGTGATGACCGAGGCGAGAAATACACTGGTCAAACACATCATGTAACAATAGTTGATTTACAACCAGGAACTAATTATGCATTTCGTATATTGTCAGGAGAAGGGCTCCAGCGTTTTGATAATAATGGAAGTGTTTATACAGCAACAACGGGCACGACGATTGCAAGCGTCCCGGCAGCGAGGAGTTTGTATGGAGATGTGACGAATGCGAGTGAGGATACGCTAGTTTATGTTTCAATACCTGATGCGCAACCCGCATCACTCACGCTCAACTCAAAGGGTTCGTATAGCATTCCCATTTCAACTATAAGGAGCGCGGATTTAAAAAACTTTGTGTCATACGATCCTGCTGCGACAGTAGTATCGCTAACTTTGGATAATGGGCTTGCAAAATCGTCAGTAACTGTTTCGACAACTAATATAGCCCCTGTACCAACGATTGCCTTGGGAGAGAATGCGGACTTTAGATCATTACCAGGTCAAGAGCCACCAGTGACGACCCAAATTGCACAAGTAGAGCCACAAGCGAGCGAGGCTCCTGTAGCATCGAGTGATCCGAGTCCGACGACTGCCCAGCCGCTTGAGATATTTAACGTCGAGCCGCTAGCAGATCCAGAGATTAATGTAGTTACTGATGGCGCATATACATTAACAAACCCTGCAGTTGAAGGTGAAGTGCTAGCGACAACCAAGCCTGAATTTAGAGGAACAGGCGCAGCCAACGCCTCGATCACAATTTCAATTACGGGGCAGAAGGCAGTCTCTGATACAGTCCGGATAAGTGCGAGCGGGAGCTGGAGCTGGTCGCCAGCGATCGCACTATCATTGGGTAAGCAGAAAATCACAATTTCGTATAAAGACAAAGATGGAAAAGCGCAGACAATAGTTAGAAACTTTTCAGTATCGGCAGCGAGTGCAACAAGTGAGCCAGCGTTTGTCTCAACGCCATCGGCAAGCACAACTACGAACGTAGCGACTGCATCTCCACGCACAAGTATTCCGGCAACTGATAGTGGCGTGCCAGTTACGGGAGTAATGACACCAATGCTATTGACTAGCGCTCTAGGGTTTGCGATTATGGTATTAGGCGCTTTTCTACTTGCGCTTTAGGTGCTTGATTATGACTGACCCAAACACGCCAACACAACCAACTAACAGCCCTCAAGACCTAATAGATCAGGCATTGGGCGGCGCAAGTTTGACACCCACACCAAGCACAGAAGCCCATAAAGAAGAAGTCGCCGTAAACCCACAACAACCCTTAACGACACCAGAGCCATTGAGTCAGACTGCAAGTGATCCGGCAGTGGTCGAGCCAAGTGCCGACGCAGCGAGCACTCCCCCACCTACAACAGACAGTGTTCCCGCCGAACTAACTAATACTCAAGCTGAACCCGCAGTATTGCCAGAGCCTCCAACAGAAACCAAACCAATGGGCGAAGATATGCCACTGGCATTTATGGATAGTGCGGCTGTAGATGCTTCCACAACCACACAACAAGCTGCGCCAGACATTACAGTTGAACCAATCTCCCCTGCGATTACCCCAACCACGTTGGCTGGTAATAGCAACAATATTCCAGTTACTGGCAAGCCAAAGAAAAAAGGATTGAAGGTTGTTGGAGTCGTTGCTGGCGTACTATTGTTGTTAGGTGTGGTTGGTGCTGCTTCGTACCAAATGTTGACTGGCGAGTCATTAATAGCTGCTATTTACGAACCTAAGTTTATTAGAGATAGCACTGGTAAGGTAATAAAAAATCCTAATTTTGATCCTGATAAAATTGTCAAGGATGATAATGGGAATAATGTGAGACAGGAAGACTTGCGCAATAAGGAGTTAGGTATTAAACAAGAACCCGCTAAAGATGTCTCAGGACTAGGAAAAAGCGCATGCGAAAAGAGTGGTAGTGGCGGACAGTGGTGCGAGAGCGTAGATAGTAAAGGAAAGCCCTATGCATTCTGTATGTTGAATGATGGTAGTCAAGGAAATTGTAATAATCGAGCTATAGAATTGGGCTATACTATTCAGATTGGTAATCTGCAAAATGTATCCTGCGAGTGCAAAAGTCTGGATAAAGAAACTGGGGTGTGTCTGAGTTGGGCAATGGATGCTGCTTCTCAAAACGCATATAAACCTTATGGTCAAGAAACCTTGAACAAAGCTAACGAGCTCTGTAATACTGGGAAAGGTACTATCAACTTTGGATCGGGATCATACATTTGTCGAGAAGGGAAAGCTGGCAAAGGCGGAGTTGTATACACTGGCGGAGCTTGTACCGAAGCAAACGGCTTTTCTTTCGGGGGTAATTTGGGGTGTTTCTGTGGAACTGTTCAGGTTGATACACCCAACGGTCATACCAGTTATAGTTCGACATGTGGGTGTGAGGAAGAAGAAGAAACGACTACATCCAACCCCTCCCCTAGTCCATCAACACCAGTTACGGCTAGTCTAATGTGTACAAGCTTAACCCGCACACCCACCACAACCCCAGCGGTAGGAGACAAAGTAACATTCACCTGTGTCGGAGCATCAACACCAGCTGGTGCGGTTAGTTTGACTTATAAATTCCGTTACAGTCTAAATAGCGGAGCGTACGTGGCGATGACCAACAAAACAGCGACGACTTCGGAACTAACCATAGCTGCGTGTGGTAGCTACAAAGTGCAGTGTCAGGCATGTGGCACAATTAACGGAGTATTAACCTGTGATCCTAACTGGACCGCAGCAACGCAATAACAAATATGACAACTCAACTCAAAAAAACACTACTAATCGGAGCAGGCGTGTTTGTACTGATCGCTGCATCGTTAGGAGCGATTTATCTTGTTAGGCAACCAACAAATACGAGACCTAGCCCTACGCCAACACCTAAAGTAGCGATAATGAGCAGTCCTTCGGTAACACCCGTACCAATTGGCATCAACGAGGTGACTCCAGCAAATGCAGCAAAATGTGAGCTAAATTTTGTAGTCGCGTGTGCTTCTTCTTCCCCCTCCCCATCACCATCAGGAACACCAATTGTTTATGTTTCTCCCTCCCCCTCCACCCCTGCCTCTGCTGACCTAGACTGTGTATCAAAAGAAGTATATGCGGATGATGCCCGAAATCGCGCAGGCTTTTATTATCTAGAATCGCGAATTGCTGAGGCATCGTCACTCGCATCAGGAACGACAATCGTGTATAGTATCATCGCCAAGAACCATGGTGGATCAAGCGTCCCAGACACCAAGATCACGGACACGCTTTCATCAAACCTGACATTTGTTGATGCTGATTCGGACTGTACATACGACAGTGGAACACGCACTGTAACCTGTACTATCGGAACCTTGGCTGCGGGAGCGCAGGCACAAAGGTCGATCAGAGCTAGAATAAATGTATCTTCTAATACATCTATCGCTAACACAGCCGAAGTGTTCTCGAGCAATGGGCAGCGAAACAGCTGTAGCGTACAACTAGATGCCACTGGTAAGATCATAACTCCCCCATCCCCAGTGCCAACAGAGCTACCCCAAGCAGGCGTGTTTGAAGTAACCGCTGGCACCATCGGCGTAGGAATGGTGTTCCTAATCCTAGGTGCACTTGGACTACTACTTCTATAAATACTCTATTTCCAATTAGGGAAGACTTTGAAAAAGCTTGTCCAGTATGCTTCGGGGAGAGCAAAACCATAAAGCATTGGGGCAATTACAATGAGCGAGAAGACGAATAGACATAGTGTTGGGTAGAGGTACTTTTTAGGGAAGGATAAGAGCCAGGAAGAAAGGATGGGAGATAAGAAGACTGCACTTGGGAGATAGTGGTAGTAGAACATAATCCTGGGTGAGAAAATCCAGGGAACCGTGAAGATTGTATATAGGAGATAGAAGATAGTATATGGGTAAGTGAAGATCTTTTTGATCTGCATGATAAGAGCGACCAGACCGAGCCACAAAATGAGAGGATTGCCTTGGACATAGATGTTGCTAATAACTCCACTGCCATAGTTGACCCAATACCACACAGGACGAGCAGCAAAGATCCACTGCAAGGGAGTTGATTGATAGGCATGAGTGGCTACGAGATTGGTGTGATAAAACCACATCTGCCGGTGTAGCTCCCACCACTGATCCCAGGTATGTCCAGCGAGAATGAAGGGGGCGAAGGTGAGGATATAAACACTAATTGTAATGAGAAGATAGCGGATCGCTCTGAGTAAGTGTTGGAAAAAAGTAACTATCCTCCAATCTTTTGGGTTGTTCTGCCACAGGTAGACTACCATTAGGGGGACTAGGCCATAGATCGCGCTCCACTTACTCCCGAGCGCGAGACCAAAAAGGATTGAGGCAAGTTTCCACTTAGAGTTGATAGCGAAATAGATGGAGTAGAGATAGAAAGTTAACATGTAGCTGTCGTTCATTGCGATGCGAGACTGAGCAATGTGTGTCCCCTCGATCGTCATTAAAAAGGCAGATAAGAGTGCAAATTTCTGGTTTTTAGTTACAGAGAGTACCAGTAGATACATACCGAATATCCCTAGAACTCCCATAATGGCTGAGCCAATACGATAACCCAACTCCCCTTCTCCGAGGAATAACATACCAAGGACCATGCCGTACTTGGCAACGGGTGGATGGGTCCATTCGTAGGCGACACCTTGTGGGGGCGTAGTCCACCACTCCCAAGCTTCGATGTGGTTGTGTAGATATTCTTTTGCCGTAAAACCGTGATAAACCTCATCGAAGATGTAGGTGTTAGGGTGGGAGAGGTTAACGAAACGCAGCGCTGTAGCCAGGATAAGGATAGCTGCAAGCATTTTGTTTTTTAAAAACATACTAACGAGCCTATGATAGAAATCGGGTGCGATCGTACTTATGAAAACGAGAGTGGTAGCAATTATGGTTGTGAGTGAAATTGCTGCAATTACCCAGATTGGAAAGGGCCAAGACTGATTATTGACTACCCAATAAAATGCACCATAAAGGTTAAGTGAATAGCAGGCTGTAAGGACTAGGTAAGACCAAATCATTTTTGGCATTTGACTGATAGAGATGGCTAAGAAAGGTAGACCAAAGAGCAGGTGCCTTTCGTGCATGCGGGTAGTAAAGGTGTAAAAGAGAATTAAAATTAAGGCTGAAAGTTGGTAGCTTAAGTTGGGGTTAAAACCCTGCTTATACCAAGTACGAAAGGCGATAAGGGAAAAGGCAAAAAACAGGAAAAGTCCCAAGGTATGTCCAGTAATGCCAAGCACCGAGAGATTGTCGGGAACCCAAGCGGTGTTTCCTCTAATGGTCCAGAGGTTCCAGGCGTTAATACTTAAATATGGATAGGTCCCTGCTTGCTCCACTGCTCGATCCCACATGAACCTGAATACCTCCCATGGTGCAGTGACAAATGGGAGAGCAGTTAAAAAGAAGGTGGTGCCAGAATATAGTGGAAATTGCCATAATTGTCGCTTTTTTATGGCAACGATCCAGAGTACTGGGGCGATCAAAAGCATGATCGGTTTATAGGCAACGGCGAGTCCATACAAAAGTGCGGAGATAAATGTCTGCTTAAAGGTGAGCAGGTCATGGTTAACGAGGATAATGAGTGAGAGTAAGGAGAGAAGGCTAGGGATAGCGTCCACTTGTCCCCAGAAAGTAGTGTTGCCAATTACGGCAGGTGAGAGGAAAATGAGAAAGATAACTAAAAGATAGTTTTTTATTTTTGTTCGAGCTATCGAAAAGATAGTGGTGGTTATGCTCAACTCTAATAGGGTGTGGAAGATTTTAAAGACGAGTGTGAAATCTAGATTTGTGGCGTTAGAAATAAGGAGCGGGACAGAGAAACTCAGTATCGGTAGTGGCATATAATCTGACCAGATACTACCGAAGAATGATTGGGGACCAACTGATAGAAGATGATTGGCCCAAGCCTGATAAGTAACAATGTCATATGGCTGAGCGGGAGTGAAAAATCCGTAGAATCTTACACAGATCCCTATCAACAAAAACAATGGAATAAGAACTCTGCTAGTTGAGATTTTCTTGAACATAAGAATGAATAGTGGTCCAATCTTTGATAGGAAGTAAAACCCATTGAGAACCATATGGTTTAAGATTTTTAGGATTGTATAGCAGGCTTTCGATTGTGATGCTCTTTATTTCATCAAAGTTGAGTGTAAGGCCAAACTTGGTAAAAGATGCATAGAGTGATTCGGGAATATCTGTTTTGATGGAGCTAGAAAGGGCTGATTCTAGTGTAGTAATTCGCTCCGAGTTAAAAACAGTTTGTGTTGAAATCAAGCTTCTTAAGAAGGCACGAATAACTTTTTGCTGTCTAATGCTTCTGGCAAAATCGGTACCTTCTTCACCGAGTGCGTGACGCGAGCGGACATATTTTAGGGCGGTGACACCGTCCATACGTTGAGCACCGGCTTCG
Organism: Candidatus Microgenomates bacterium; assembly: GCA_003576945.1. Taxonomy (GTDB): domain Bacteria; phylum Patescibacteriota; class Microgenomatia; order UBA1400; family UBA12108; genus GWF. Next base: position 52,012 of record QEVC01000003.1, on the reverse strand, counting down.
AAATGAAGATGCTCATAACGATCTGCTTCGGGCTCGACATTTTCCTTACCTGGAATGGGATATTTATAATCATCAAAAGTGCGATCAACCGTGACCTCTATACCACCAACTGCATCTATGGCTTTAATAAAGCCGGAAAAATCAATCAGCAAACTATAATGAATAGGTAGTCCAGTGACTTCGATTAGCGCATTTTTTACCTTAGTCAACCCAGTGTCGGGAGACTGCTTTTCAGCATAGTAATAAATTGAGTTAATTTTGGCGACTTGGGATGAAAGCCAGATATCTCTTGGAATACTGATTAGGGTTATTTTTTTGGTTTCGTGATGTAGGGAGGCGACTAGAATGCTGTCAGTTAATTCCCCCCCTTCGTGACCGTGGCCACCCACACCAAGAAGTGCAATGTTGGTGCGACTATTGTCAGATGTCAGAAGGTTGGTGGGGGGGGCAATAATCCCGCGAGCGTAATCCTGCAGACGTGTACTTTGATAGAACCAGGATCCAAAACCGACTAATACAGCACTTAGTACGGCAATGATAAGGGGCAATTTAGCGCGCATGGGATGCTTTGGTAATTATCTTGTTAAAATTATTTGGATCTAGGCTGGCGGTCGCCACTAGGACACCGTCAAGTGGGAGACCTAAGAGACTATCGATATTATCAGCAGTAACACTACCGCCATAAAGAACGGGAGAGTTTGTATATCGCCTGATCATACTGAGAGTATCTGTGATTAAGTCGAGAGGAGCGGTAGTGGTCCCACCAATGTCGGCGGGTGGCTCAAAACAATAAAGACATTGATTTTGAATGGAGTCTTCAAGAACAGCAAATTGTGGATCTATATCCTCGCGTGCAAGACAAATAGCGGGAGTGATGCCCATAGAGAGTAGTTCGGTAGCCTTATTAGCAACCTCGACATAAGTCTCGTGGAAATAACGCCGACGCTCGGAGTGGCCGACTAGACAGTAGCTAACTTGGTAATCTTTGAGTTGATAGGCGTTGACTGCACCAGTATAGGCTCCAGGAGGAAATGGTGAGACATCCTGAGCAGTTAGTTTAATGTCTAGTTGTTTTTCTAGGATAAAGGATGATGCTTGGGGAATGTGTATGGTGCTTGGAGCGATTAGGGTGGTTACCTTACCTTTATTTTCTTCGACTACGCCAGAAATTGTCTCTAGATAAGAATCGATCTCACTCGCAGACTTGTGTGACTTGAAATTGGCCAAGATAATAAATAATGTATTTTGTATCATGAATATAGTATATCGTATGAGCAAGAGATGGAGTATTATGAAAAAATGACTTTTGACTACTTAGACGAGCTTAACGATAAACAGCGCGCGGCGGTAGTGCACCGAGGTACTCCCCTCCTTATACTCGCTGGAGCAGGGAGTGGTAAGACCAAAACCCTTACCTATAAAGCAGCTCACCTACTCCATTCTGGGTTTGTGACTCCAGAGCAGCTACTGTTAGTTACATTTACCAATAAGGCAGCGGGTGAGATGAAGGAGCGGGTAAAAAAAGTAGCCGGGACTTACCTACCTAACGTCGGGACTTATCACTCACTGTCTGCTCGTATACTAAGACGTCATGGGGACGCGCTCGGGATAGGTCACGACTTTGTGATATATGACGACGGAGACCAAGAAGACCTGGTCAAACAAATCCAAGCAGAGCTATCTCAGGACCCCAAGCGGTTTAAGACTCGCAGTATCATGAGTATGATCAGCTCGGCCAAACAAGAGATGGTAGACCCAGAGAACTATAGAGGCATGGCGAGAGGACCTTTTCAGGAAGCGGCGGCGGCGGTCTATACAAAATATCAAAAGTATTTAAGAGAGTATAAGGCAGTTGACTTTGATGATCTCTTATCTCTCACGGTTGAGCTACTGCAAAAAAATGAGCATGTCAGGGATAACTACCAAAACCTTTTTAAAGCCGTGTTTGTTGATGAATATCAAGACACCAATACCACTCAATATCTCTTAACCAAACTACTGGCTGCGAGAGCTGAGCTGACTGTAGTCGGAGATGCGTCGCAATCGATCTATCGCTGGCGCGGGGCGGACTACCGCAACATGACCAAACTCAAGTCGGACTTTTCTACCCTAACGGAGATACGACTAGAGCGAAATTATCGCAGTACCCAAAACATCTTGGATGCGGCAACGACTGTAATAGGACACAACAAAAACCACCCGATCCTATCCCTGTGGACCGAGGCGGGAGCAGGAGAGCCGATCGGACTAATCGAAGCCTACTCGGGGAGTGACGAGGCGAGTCGAATAGTTGATTTAATACTCAAGTATCGCAATGAGGGCAGGGACTGGAGTGAGATAGCCATACTGTACCGGACCAACGCGCAGAGCCGGGCGATCGAAGAAGCATTTATCCGAAACGGTGTACCCTATACCCTGGTCGGAGGGACCAAGTTTTATGAGCGCAAAGAAATAAAAGATCTACTAGCATACCTTAGAATCCTCTTAAACCCGGCAGATAAGGTTAGCTACGCCCGGGCCGAAAAAGTAGGTAAAAGACGCCTAGCGATGCTTATGGCCTTTAGGGAAAATATAGACGTCGCCAAAACGAGGCCAAGTGAGCTACTAGGCACGATTATCGAAACCACCAAATATCTGGAGCAGTTTGACGAAGACGATCCAGAAGAACTGTCGAGGATCGAAAATATTCGAGAGCTGCAGGTGGTAGCAGAAGAATTTGAAGACTTGCCAGCACTCCTTGAGAATGTAGCACTAGTCCAATCGGAGTACTTTGCGGGCGAAAAGGGTAAGGACAAATCCAACTCCGTGACTCTTATGACGCTGCACGCAGCTAAAGGACTAGAGTTCCCGATAGTATTTTTGATCGGGATGGAGGAAGGGTTATTCCCCCACTCTCGCGCACTGATGGACCTAGAAGAGATGGAGGAGGAGCGACGGCTCGCTTATGTGGGAATTACGCGGGCCAAAGAAAAACTGTATCTCTCTTATGCCAAACAGAGGACGGTCTGGGGTAATACCGGGTTTCAAACAAAGTCGAGATTTATTGACGAGATACCCACCAAATTAATTCAGAGTGTCAGACAACCAGAAAACTCAGAGAGCCGGAAAGTCGGAGAACCGGTAGGTCAGATTAAGAGTAAATCAGAAAAAAACTTTTGGGTGTCACATGGGGCACAGTTTAAAACGAGGAAATCTGGGGTCAGAATAGATAGTCTTAATGACTCGACCCTCGACGACTTTTTATCTGGCAACTTAAGTATAGATGAGCTCCTCAATCGGTAGAGTCTCGGACAACCAGAAAACTCAGATTCTCAGAATTATCAGATAATCGGAGAATCAGATAGAATAATCTCATGAATGAGAAATTGGCTTGGAACAAACAAGTAGATCATCCACTACAAGCATGGGAATGGGGAGAGTTTCGGGAGGCGACGGGAATTGCCGTAGTGAGAGCGAAGGGTATGCAGATTACGATCCACCCTATCCCCCATACACCCTGGACGGTTGGCTATTATCCTAAAGGAAGCGAAGTGAGCCGCGAACAAGTAGAGGCAATAAAGAAAGTAGCGAGAGAGAATAATTGTATTTTCATTAAGTGTGAACCCAAGATTGAGTCAAAAGCACCGAGTGAAAAGTTGAAAAAAGAGCTTCTGCGTTTGGGGTTTGTTCCAGGTCGACCGCTATTCACTAAGTACAATTTTGTGCTGGACGTAAGTAAGAGCGAAGAAGAGCTACTGTCTTCGTTTAAACAAAAAACGAGATACAACATCAAGGTGGCTCAGAAGCGTGGTGTGACTGTAGAGCTATCAGATATGACAGCGGATTTTGAACGATACCTAGCACTCACCAAAGAAACTACTGAGAGGCAGGGTTTTTATGCACATAGCTCCAGTTATCACCGAAAGATGTGGGAGACACTTGGTCGGCAGGCCAGCGATTCCGCAGGTCAGCTGAGCGCACATCTATTGGTGGCAAGATACGAAGGGCAAGTGATTACTACTTGGATATTATTTAGATTTAAAGAAACTCTTTACTATCCGTATGGAGCGAGCACGCGGGAACACCGCGAGGTAATGGCTAACAACCTAGTGATGTGGGAGGCGATAAAACTCGCCAAAAAGTGGGGATGTAATACTCTTGATATGTGGGGAGCGCTAGGACCAGAGCCTGATAAAAATGATCCCTGGTATGGCTTTCACACATTCAAATCAGGCTATGGAGCGAGGCACGTAGAGTACATCGGTACATGGGATTATGTTGCAAAACCAATGTTATACCACCTATATACTGTCATGGATAACCTTCGCTGGTTGTGGCTTCGTACAAAAAAGCTCGTGACTAAAAAGAAATAAATAGTAATCGTCAGCCTAATTATTGTTATTTTCGATCGACGGTGATAGTACACTCAGAGATCATAGCGACGAGGGCGCCGAGGACGACGAGTGGAGGGAGGAGGAGCGCGCCAACTACGCCAACGGTGACGGGGATAGCCATAATAACTTTGCCCTTACTGTCTTTGACAGTAATTTTTCGGACATTACCCTCTTTGATTAACTGCTTTACTTTGCTGACGACTTTTTTACCTTCAACTTTAAATTCTTCCTGTTGTTTCTTGCTGATGATTGGTTTTTTCTTTGTTGCTTTTTTGGCAGGCATATACTTCCTTTTACTTCCTTTTTTATTTTATTAATACTTAGTTATTTGTATCACAAATATAGAGGTATTGATACAATAACCAGTATGAATAACGTTGTAACTGCATATATTTTGTCATTTTTGTGGAGAAGCTGGTTTTGGACAGCTATTTGCTAATTTAGAGATAAGAAGAATAGTAATAGCTCTTCTGATACCTAGTGCATTTATGGTAGCTACTGAGAATGTGCTAAGTGACGCTACGGCAGTGGAGCTGGGCCTCAATAGCGTGCAGCTGGGGATCTACGCATCAGTCCTATTTATGGTAGGGGTAGTTTTCTCAGAGAACACAGAAAAAATACTGAAATTAACTAATTCAAAAATACTTTATCTAATGCTAGTCGCGATTTATCTCATTACCTTAATCCTGATGCCTGTTGCAGGTCTACTATTAGGAATAGCTTTACTATTTGTGAGATATGCTGCGCAAACAGTTTACGACAACTTTACTTCTGTACGGTTAAATACCGTGATCGAATCAAGATATAGAGCGACTACCCTATCTACCTACTCACTAATTCGTAATATTCCATATGTGATCTTTGCCACTGGAATAGGTATGATGATAAACCTGCTAAGTGCAAAAACATTTTCGATGTATTTTGGCATACTACTAATTGCAATGTTGCTTATTTACTTTGGTCTGAGTCGTACTACGACTCTGAGGAAGTTGTAACTTATCGGATGGGAAAGACAACAGAGTAGAGACTGTTCCCCTTTTTGTTTATCTGGATCTGGATGTCCTGAACACCTAGATACTCAGCTAACACCCGCCTCATACGACTAGGTGCAAAATGACCATGACTACGAAAGGTAGCGATCATTACGACTCCCCGCAACTCCTGATCGATAATCTCTCCTGCTATCCCACCCTCACGCAAGATGTTGGTGAGGAAGTAGTTGTTGTGCCAAGTAGCGAAAGAGTCGGCGAGATCGAGAGACGTATTTTTTGCATGCCGAGCATATTGTAGCGCGGGTCGCGTATAATGAGTCTATGACAAAGAAAAGAATACACCACAAATCACCATTTGCAGATTACTTTAATGCGTTGTCGCGGATTGATCGGGGTCGGAGATACTCGCAAGAGTACGGTTCGATCCTGATCCTCTCGCTAGTCGAAGAAGTGGGCGAGATCGCGCGGGCTTACCTAGCAGAGCACGGGCGTAAACCAAATAATAAGGCCGCACAACGTGATGAAACGTATGAGCAAGAACTCGGAGATCTAGTAGTAACAATCCTCCGGTTTGCGAGGATTAAAGATATCAACCTAGATGAGTATGTAAAGAGAACGCTCGCGAAGATAGAGGCTCGTAAAAATAAGCCGAAAGAGTAGGTTATTTTTTGGCACCGTAGCTAGCTTTGACCTGATAGAGGATGTAGAAAGAGAGGATGGTCATTACAAGAGAGCCGAGGGAGAGACCACGGACTAGGAGGATTACAGAGAGTAGCTGAGAGTAGTACATGAGTCTCCATCCGTGCGCGCGACGGGCAAAGAGCGGTTTGATCGCGAGGGCTGAGAGGACTACTTGTACCCCACCAGTCAGCCAGTAGAGCCAAAAGATCCCGGTACGGGCGCCGGCGACAAAGGCAAATGGATTCATAACTGCCCCGAGTCCAAAAACGGCGAGGAGTGCGGGTATTCCGAGGATGGCACCGAGGAGAGCAAAGTAAGGAGCGACGCTAACGAGAAAGTTTTTGACAGATTTGGGGAGAATGGGAGCTTTTTTGACTAAGTATTCTGTAAGGATTTTGTCGAGCTGATCAGAATAGGTTTTCATAATAGTCCTTTTATATTAGTTGATATAATCACTATAACAGAATTGGGTAGTGGTAACCTAAGAATACTTTTTCTAACGACGCATGTCTTATAGTATGGTATACTCCCACACTATGACTATTGAGATGAGAAAACTAGCGATAAAGCACTTGGCAGGTTTTGCTGCGGCTAAAGGTATACCAGACGATCACTTAAAACATATGGAAATGGTAGGCTTTACAGAAGAGGAGCTTAGGGTCGGAGCCACACAACTACTAGAAGATCCTGAAGTGAGATCCCTGATGATAGAGGCTTATAAGAAGTTACCCGGAGTACACAATTATGTCAATGCTAGTCCAGATGAAATTGCCAACCACATCATTACTCAGGTCAACTTGATGCGTTCTGGGTTTATCAACGGTATGTATGGGAATATGGATGGTCTTGAGGAATGAGATGGAATTATTAAAGCTTTATCCCCACACTCAGAATCATGATATGGTGACCTATGTTCTCCTCCCATATACATGGACAGAGGATATTACCACTCGAACATTTCAACTATGTTCTCAATAGCGCGCTGTATTCTACCTAAAATACTACTTCGCTCTCGTATGGGTGGTTGTAAAGGTAGCATATCGGCTATATCTTGCTCTCGAGGCATTTTATTAGAGTAGAGGTACTCGTCAATCAAGTGCTCTATTTTTTCTGTTGGGATATTCTCGCTTTCTGCGAGTTTTTTGAGAACCTGTGTCCTCTCTCGCGTCCAAAACTCGCCAAAGACCTTCTCTACGCTTTCTGACTTGTCGATGCTAGGAAGATTCTCTTCTATAAATTTCTTGATCAATTCCTTTTTCTTTCTAAGTTGCACGTCGCGATCAAAGATATGGAGTATCTCCTCTACTTTCTTGTGGCGAAGTTTGTCGGAGCTTATATTCTTGAGTCCTGCTATCAAGGTGATGATGTAATCAAAGTTAATAATGTCTCTGACTGTGAGTTCGATCTCAAAATCGATCTGATCTAGGATAGACTCAACTTCTCTGGTGTTCTTTTTGCGATCTTCGTAGATGTCTAGATATTTACTTTGATAATCATAAAATTCTTGCTCACTGATTCCCACATCGCTAAAGGTGAAATCAGCAAAAGTCTCAAGAGTGGATTTGATGCGTAGGAGATCACGAAATGTTTTTACAAAAGTGGCCCTCTCTTCTTCACCTTTAAGTGTATCTACCGACTCGGTCGTAGGAACCTGAGTGCGGAGTTCAGTTAATTTGGTCTCAAACTCTATCTTCTGTTCATCATAGGGCTTTTTGAAGACTACTTCTTTGGCGTTCTCATCGCCGAATAGTCTTAGCGCTGCATCAGTTGCTTCTTTGAGATTGCGAAAAGAAATGATATTGCCATGAGGTTTGTCTGAGTTGAGTAGTCTATTGGTCCGAGAATATGCCTGAATTAGTCCGTGATAACGAAGGTTCTTATCTACGTACAGCGTATTTAGCCTAGGACTGTCAAAGCCCGTGAGAAACATGTTGACTACTAGAACTAGATCAACCTGCTTGTCCTTAATCCTTTGCTGGAGATTGCGATAGTAGTCGTAAAAGCGATCCGTAGAGAAGTTAGTGGAGTAGGTTTGGTTATAGTCTTTAATACATTTCTCTAGGAAATCTCTCGAGTGAATATTTCCTGCAGTCCCCTCACCTGCGAATACGTCTACATCTAGCATGTCACCGCTTTCATCTTCGTTGGCATGATATGTAAAAATTGTGGCAATAGTGAAGTTATCTGGTTTTTTGGCCATGAAGAGCGCGTAATATTTTTTGAGCACCTCGACACTCGTGACCGCAAATATGGCGTTAAACTTTCCTGACTTAGTTTTTCGTTTCCAGTCCCCTAGTACATAATCTGTGATTTTGTTGAGACGATCTTCGCTTTCGAGGACTTCTTTGGTATCTATGCCCTCGACCATTACTTCATCAAAGTTGTCGGTGTGACGCGTCTCAGGATGACGTTGCCGATATTTGCCCACATACTCAACCGCAAACCCAAGCACGTTATTGTCTGAGATTGCATTCGTGATAATGTATTTGTGCAGACATTTGTCAAACACATCTACTGTTGTGACGCCCCCCACATTGTTCTCGGCAAATATTGGAGTCCCGGTAAAACCAAAGATTTGACCTTTCTTGAAAAAACCTTTGATTCTGGCGTGAGTAGTCCCAAACTGGCTCCGGTGACACTCGTCAAAAATAATCACGACTTTTTCGTTTTCTAGATAGTCAAATTGCTTGAGATAATTCTCGTGTCCTATGGCAATGTCGAGCTTCTGAATAGTAGTTACAATTAGCTTGCGATTTTTGTCCTTGAGTTGAGATATCAGGTTCCTGGTGTAGTTGGTGCCGTCGACTGACCCGTCAGAGAAAGAGTTAAATTCTTTGGTAGTTTGGATATCTAGGTCTTTGCGATCGACTACGAACAAGATTTTTTTGACTTCGGGGAGTCTTGAGAGCACCTGACTAGCTTTGTATGAAGTAAGCGTCTTGCCTGATCCAGTAGTGTGCCAGATATAGCCATTTTTATCTGATTCGAGAACTCGCTTCTCGATCGCTTTGACGGCGTAGTATTGGTAAGGTCGCAATACCATGGGGATTTTGAGTGACTCGGCAAGGACTATATATTCGGCGATCATCTTGGAGATCGCACACTTTTCTAGGAACGCATCGGTGAACTTTTCGAGCTGGGTTATCTTGATATTGTTTTCGTCGGTCCAGTAGAAGGTCTGCTCAAATGACTGGTTAGGATTATTGGAGAAGTATTTAGTGTTGACCCCGTTACTGATTACAAAGATTTGGACGTACTCAAAGAGTGTGCCTGTGAACGAGTGTTTGTGGTAGCGCTGGATCTGATTAAATGCTTCTTTCATTTCCACGCCACGACGCTTTAGCTCTATTTGGACCAGTGGCAAGCCGTTGATGAGGAGTGTCACGTCGTAGCGATTCTCATACTTTCCTACCTGGTTAATCTGCTGGGCAACCTGGTACTCGTTTTTGCACCACTGATCCATGTTAAAGAATTGGATAAATTTAGTTGTTTCGTCATCTCTCTTTAGAGCATACCAGTCACGCAAAATTTTGGCCTTTTGAAATCTATCGCCCTTGTTTAGGTGGTTCATGACCCTGGCAAACTCGCCGTCTGAGAGGGTGATGCCGTTAAATTTATCTATTTTTGACCGTAGGTTAGTAATCAATGCTTCAGTGTCCTTGATGACTACGGGAGTAAAGCCCAGAAATTGTAGCTGTTTAATCAAGGTCGACTCTAGTTGTTGTTCGGATTGGTGGGTCATAACTAAAATGGTATATCTTCTATGTTAATATCATTAACTTGATTTGATTCTACCTTGTCAGGATACTTGACCTCAAAAAGGTTGGCTAAAAATACTCCTACAGTAGCAACGGAGTTGACTATAAAGACAGCTCCTATACTGTCTGACAAGACAAGATCTTTTGGCATTCGACCATGAGCATCAGTCTTGGTGCTACGCAAAGTTTCAATGTTTTGACTTATTGTCAGCAGTGAGCTGCCAATTTTAATTATCTCCTGATACTTATCACTTTTAGTTGGAAACATGCTTAATTTCTTCAAAATTGCTGAGGTTTGTTGATATAAAGTATCTTTTGGGTTGAAGTCTACAGAGCTAATCAAATTACCTTCAAGTAATGTTTTTATGATTGCTTCTAATGTTGAATTTGCCAAACTAATTGAATCATGTGGGTTTTCATACACATTCATTATTGCTCTACTAAAGCTTTCGTGAGCGTTTGAATTTTTATCATTGAGCACATTTCTAAAGGTAGTTACTACTGGAAGAAACCCTGGCGTATCTATTCCTAAATCAGTTGCAATCCTGATGATTATTTCATTCGGCATATTGTGTAGAGTTTCACCTAGATCTATTTGCTTTTTTTCCTCATCAGTATAAAAAATTCTAAAGTTTTCCCAGTAATCATTATAGTTTTCTTCATGCCTATGCCACTTGTTTATGTAATGTCGTACGTTTTTATACTTCGATTTCTCGAATACGCGCCATAATGTCTCTTCTATCTGGTTTATTAACCCCACCATATATCTGGGAGACAATGAGTCATAGATGCTATTTGTATCAGTTATCATACAAGCATCCTTTGCATTAATCCTTTTTTCCAAAGCTCTGCCTCTGCAATTTGTTTTTGCTTGAAGTCTATGCTTTTATCTATTGAAGTCAAAAAATCAGCAATTCTATGCTGTTCGGGCAGACAAGGTGTATTAACTATCGTTTTTCTGACGTCTTTACCTGATATTTCTAGAAATGTAGATCCGTTTGCCTTTCTTAAAAGCATATTTCGATTCGCTGTAATCCAGTAGTATAGAAATTCATTAGAGTTATAAGAGTTAACAACAATTGACTGAAACCCTTGATTGGTTGTCGATTCTTTTCTTGATATTGAAACATATCCAATAGTAGCTCGAGAAGTAAGTAGTAGCGAGCCAGGGGGAAGTATTCGAGCTGAAGAAGTTTTTAGACCAGTCTTAGTAATTTTCCTTTTACTATCATATATATATTTATCCTTAATTTCAGTAGGAGTAAACCAATCTATATCTCCATTCCAATTGGATGACATTGAAGTATCAGGGGTACCTCCTCCTATGACATCACCCAACTGATCTATTTTCTTCTCTTCCCACTCAGGATAATCCTTGCCATTTTCATCCTTGAATCGAATCTTCTGTGAGAAGATTTTTTGCATGATGGATTTTTTGTATGATTCTAGAAAAGATTTTTGAGCTCGTAAGTTGTCGAGCCAGGAATCGATAGAGGAGAGAAAGTCTGCGATTTTTTGTTGTTCTGGGAGAGATGGGGTGGGTATACCTAAATCTCTTATTAAGCCTAATGCAATAAATTTTTGTGTACCTCCTGCATTTTTCTGATAGAACTTTTTATCTATATAGCTACTCTTGAGATACTGAAATAAATACTTGTTTATTAAGTCTTGTTTTTCTTTGATTAAAGCAACGTTTTTTATTGCAAAATTATCATGTCTTATTAGAACAGGGTTTCCAATGGTCCCAATCATTCCGAACAATATGTCTCCAATATCGACTTTGGATCGTTTATTTATTTTCATAAAATCTTCAAGGGCAATCAGGTTGACGTTGTCAAAGTCTATTGAACCGTCAGTCTTTAGATTTCTAGATGTTATGAGAGGATATCCTTTGTTGTGATATTTTGGTGAATCATGTGTTCCATCTCTGACATCAGATAGAGTTCCAAGCTTCTTTTCTGTCCATGGATCTGAAAATCCAGGGAAGCGGAGGATAGGTATATTTTGATGTTTTGTGATATTATTTGTCATATTAGTTGACAAGCCGCTTGTAAGGGGTTATATTGCAGTTACAAAGACCTACTTTTCTGAATAGTCACCGGATGGTGGCGTTCCTGGGACAACCAGGATAGGAAGTAGGTCGAATCATTTAAATTCCCAACAGTCCTCAATTTTTTTATTAATTAGCTGCCTATAGATTTTGTTTTCTGGCTTATTTTTGTCGCATGATCTGCGGATTGCCCCTGCGATCATGTCTGCCATTTGAATAAGTACATCTTGAGTTGAGTCAACAAGCCTCATGTTTCGCATGATCTTTTTGTGTCGATTATTTAATTCTCTCCTAAGGTAAGTTGTTAAGTTCTTTTTGAATAATTTGTTGCCATGCCCATCTAGCCTGATCTTTGAATCTTTTAGCGATCCTTTGCTATGTAATAACACCTGCTTGATAAAGTAGTTGTAAAAAGAATCATGTGAAGTTTGTAGTTCCTGACTTCTAATACGATGCTTGTCTACCACTACCGCTCTAATTCTAAAATCATATTTGGCAATTATCTTAAGAAATCCGATTTTTATCGCATCACTTGATTTGGCGAATTTGAATTCTGATCGATCAGAAAAACCTAGACTGCGACGATATTTTTTGATGGCTATAGCAGTTTCTTCTGCCACTAGTGTATCGTTAAACACAATGCATGCGATGACAAAATGAGTAGTTGCTCCGTTGGCAATATTAAATCCTGGGTCTCCAGAGTCGTCAATAAATACTATTTGTTGTGTTTTGGTAGTCATATTAGAATGGCTTGGATATGCCTAGTTCGTCACAGAATACTGCTATATTTTTTTGCAGATCCAGTTCTTCGCTTTTGAGTTGTTTAAGTTTGGTTGCGACCTGATCGAGATCTATGACAGGTTCTTCCTCGAAGGTGTCGACATAGCGTGGGATATTGAGGTTGTAATCATTCTCCTTGATCTCTGCTTGCGAAGCTTTATGTGAGTATTTGTCTATCTCGCTACGGGATTTGTAGGCCTCAAAAATCTTAGAAATGTTCTCATTAGTTAACCTATTCTGGTTTTTACCTTTCTCAAACTCTTTGGAGGCATCAATAAAGAGAATATCCTCATCATCTTTGCGACACTTTTTGAATACTAGAACCGTGGCGGGGATAGAGGTACCGTAGAAGAGATTGGGTGGCAGCCCAATCACTGCGTCGAGATAGTTTTGCTTTTCGATAATGTATTTCCTTATATGACCTTCCGCGCCGGAGCGAAATAGTGCGCCGTGTGGGAGAACTATCGCCATGATCCCGTTGTCGGCGAGGTGATAGAGCATATGTGTGACAAAGGCATAGTCTGCTGCACCTTTAGGAGCGAGCCTACCGTATTGGGAGAATCTTTCGTCGTGGGCTAGTTGAGGATCTGCGTCTCCTTTCCAGTCAATACCGAATGGTGGGTTGGCGACGATAGCCTCTACTTGCAAGTCAGGATGCATGTCCTCAGTAAGCGTGTCACCTTGGCGGATCACAAAGTTATCAAAATGAACACCGTGGAGGATCATGTTCATACGGGCTAAGTTATAAGTGGTCGGATTTAGTTCTTGGCCATAGTAGCTAGAAACCGTCGCATAGTCCTTGACTCGTAGGAGGAGCGAGCCGGAGCCACACGTCGGGTCAAAAACTGACTTGATTCGTTGTTTACCCTCGGTAACTATCTGAGCAAGCAATCTAGATACTTGGGCTGGTGTATAAAATTCCCCTCCCTTTTTGCCGGCACCGGCTGCAAACTCGCCAATTAGATACTCATATGCATCTCCTAGTAGATCGCTCTTGGCATCTTCTAACCTAAAGTCTATCCCATTGAGTAGAGCGAGGACTTCGACAATTACCTCGTTCTTTTTGTTTTCACTGGAGCCTAGCTTGGACGAGGTTAGGTCAACGTCATCGAAGAGTCCCTTAAAATCATCTTCGCTGGAAGTACCCATCGAAGTACGCTCGATAGTATTGAGGACGCCCTTGAGATCTTCAAGAATAAAGTTATTTTGTCCCTTAATCTCGCCTTTACCTTTTTTACAGAGATAGCCAAATAGCTCACTAGGTTTGAGAAAGAACCCTAAGTGTCCTACGCATGCAGCCTTAACTTCGGCAAGGATCGTCTGACCATCCTTGGTTGATTCATCGATTTCTGAAAATTCGAAATCTTCCTGAGCTAGGAGCTTTTCATTAATATAGAGTTCTAATTTTTCGGATAGATATTTGTAGAAGATAAAGCCAAGGATGTAGTTTTTGTATTCATCCGCATTCATTTTGCCCCGAAGAAGATTAGCAACTGCCCAAAGTTGTTTTTCGAGTAGTCTCTTTTGCTCTTCTGACATAATCAAGCTCCTGTAATTAATCTATTTTAGCATCTAGAGAAAATTGACTTATTTTGTCTAATAATGTTGATTGACCATTTTGTCGGCGCCGACAAAATGATATTTGACGTATTGATCGATCTTTTTAAAGAGTTATTAAGCGCGCAAGACAGAGGAATGACCTATCATGTTACTGACGTCAGTAACATGATTTTTGACTGATTAACTGCTAATTTCTTGGATTATGAATGAGAAAGGTAAAAGCTCTCCAGAGAGTTGAGATGAAACCACTGTCAGTACATTTTGCGGTACGCATTAGAGACTCGATGGCATCGTGCTGTGTAGGTAGATTAAGTCCTGGTTCTGAAGGTACACGAGTATTTAACTCGTGATCAAGTAGTTGTTTAGCAACACAATCTCCTGCCCAAAGACAGGTTGTTGGAATAGGGCATGCAGAAGGTGGCTTAAACTCTGGCTTTGTCATTCAGTTCAAACTCTATTATTTTCTAACACTAAGCAAAACCTCTATTCCACACACTCATGAACATCTTGAAGAACTGTAAATGTAGTATAAGCTTTGGCATATTGGAGCCCGAGATGTTTTTTTGACTCAAATACACTTGCAGCCATATGACTAAATGGAGCAAACTGAATATCTTCTAGCCTGTTTTTATCACTCCCTTCGACTGTGTCACGAAGATATCGGATAACATTTCTCATCTGCCAGAGCATATTGGCGTGCAAAATTGCTATTTTTAGAAGTGTGTCTGATTTTGGACCAAATTTTATGCCCATACCATCACTCTTGGCAGTACGTTGTATTATTTCTAATGCTGATTGAATATAAGGTAGTTCGTAGCCAGTCATTTTGTCTAAAGCTACTCCCATTATCATCTCCAAGCCTAATGACAGAGCTTGTTTGTTTTCTACTATCCCGATTGTTTCTACAGTTATTCTCTCAATGTGGCTTAAGGGAGTGTTGCTGAGGATATCTTGTATAGGCATCTTGGTTTCAGCACCTAGTCTATTTGCGAGACGTGGCAACTCACACTTACTTAAGTTTGATGGTTCGTTCATAACGAAAGGCCAGAGAATATTTATAGTAGTACTATTTTGTAACGCCGTACCCAACATACCCTCTTCTGCCTTATCTATGATTGGCTTCAAGTAGATGTCTAGAGATTGTTCTAGTTCTGGTCTAATTTTTTTCTATCTAACTCAAATGATAGTTGAGTAGCTAGTTCGCTTGCGGAGTAGCTAGAGATAATACCCTTCGCACGTTCAATAAAACCTAGATGTGTTTCATTAGGTTTTATACCTTTTTTTTAACTCGACATATTCATTTGGGACTGACATTCTTGGTAATGAACCTCCGAGGACTAAAGTCCTCGGTTTCATCTCCGATTAAACTTGCTTTTTAATGTATTCGGCTATCACTTTGTCTTGAATCACACCCACAGATTTAACTAGGTAACCATCCGCCCAGAAGGTGGAGCCCCAGTATACCTCGTCCAGCTCAGGGAATAACTCCCTAATCTTCTTACTAGTTCCTCCCTTAACCACTTTCATTATCTCACTGGGGCTCCAGGATGGCTGGGCTCCGATGTACAAATGAACATGGTCTGGTTGTACCGCAAGCTCATAAATTTCCCACTCATTTATCTGAGCGGCAAATCTAATCATTCCCTCGATTCTCGTCTTAATCTTGCCGTGGAGTACTCGCTTGCGGTACTTCGGGACAAAGACAAAGTGATATCTAAGGTCATATCTAGCTTGCGCCGTCGACTTCAATCCTTTCATGATTGAAGTCTAGCATGGGTTGACTCTTGTTAAAGTTCTTTGCAGCCGAGGGTTAAAAACCCTCGGATAGCCGCCAAGGATTAATTATATGTTCATAATAATTCCGTTGCCATAATTTACCCATGTATTTATCATTGGTTTTCGCCATTTCCAAACATGTGCGTACGACCATCGATTTATATGCGCCAATTATTTGCCCCAACGTAGGGGCGACCTTTACGGTCGCCCTAATTCCAATAATTCCGTGTATGTGGTTGGGCATGATGACATATTCATCCAATTCAATCATGGTGAAACGATCCATTAATTTTGACCATTCTGTGTCGACAATCCGGCCGTACGGTGACATAAATGCACGGTCACCTACAACCTTACTTAGGATAGGTTCCCTACCTTGAGTACAAATCGTCACAAAATACAAATTATTTGAAGAGTAATCAAAACCACGGAGTCGAATGGAGCGACGAACTGGATAGTCATTGCCCATGGCATAATTTTAACAAAGAGAAAAAAGGCTGTTTACCACCTAAAGTGAGAGAAGGCCTTGTTGGCTTCGGCCATACGGTGGACATCGTCGCGCTTCTTGATTGAAGCACCAATGCCCTGACTGGCGTCAAGAATCTCGGCGGCTAGCTTTTCACCAAAACTGTGAAACTCACTGTTGCTTCTGGCATTAGCATACTCAACCAACCAACGAATGGAAAGAGAGAATTGGCGTCTGGGAGAAACAGGCATAGGAACCTGATACGCAGCGCCACCAATACGACGAGAACGAACTTCGGTCTTGGGTTTAATTGTGTTTAGGGCAAGCATTAGAACATCGAGGGCTTTTTGCTTGGTCTTCGCTTCAACGATGTCTAGAGCGTTATAAACCTGACGCATGGCGATGGTGCGCTTGCCGCTTTCCATGACACGATTGATGAGCTTGGCAACTTCGAGACTTTTGTATTTACCATCGACTGCGACTGTGCGAAGATTAGCTGATTTGCTACGCATAATATTTTATTCCTTATTTAGCTTTAGGTTTTTTGGCGCCGTATTTACTACGACTGGTTTTGCGGCCGTCGACCCCAGCAGTGTCGTACTTGCCACGAACAATATGATATTTCACACCAGGTAAGTCTTTGACACGACCACCGCGAACCAAGACAACTGAGTGCTCAGCCAAGTTGTGGCCTTCACCCATAATGTAGGCGGTAACCTCTTGCTTGTTAGACAGTCTGACACGAGCAACTTTACGCAGTGCTGAGTTAGGTTTCTTGGGTGTCATGGTTTTAACAATGACACAGACGCCGCGTTTTTGAGGTGAGCTATACTCGACCATCGAACGACGCTTGGCGTTGTAACCTTTTCGGAGTGCGCCAGCCTTACCATGACTGGGCTTGCTCTTGCGACCGTATTTAATTAGTTGATTTACTGTTGGCATAATTATATTTCTCTAGTAATTGAGTTGTTATTGTACCACAACCTCCTCGATATTTGGTCCGGTAGGAATGAGTCTACCAATAATTACGTTTTCTTTGAGACCCAAGAGTGGATCAATGGCACCGACTAAGGCGCTTTCTGAGAGAACGTTGGTTGTCTGCTCAAATGATGCAGCAGAGAGCCAAGAGTGAGTGTGCAGGGCAGCTCGTGTGATACCCAAGAGTACCTGGGTAGCAGTCGCTGGCTCACCACCTTCGGCAAGCGCAGCGTCATTACCACCTTCGAAGGTGTAACGATCAACTACTTCACCTGAGATAAGGGTGGTATCACCTGACTCTTCAACCTTAACCTTACTACTCATCTCGCGGACGATGACTTCGAAATGCTTGTCGGAGATTGGAATACCCTGACTCTCGTAAACATTTTGAATTTCTTGGATTAAGTAGAGTTGCGCATCACGCAGTCCTCGGACACGCAAGACTTCTTGAACATTTTGAGGCCCAACGGCGAGTGGCATACCAGCGGCGATAACGTCTTTGTCTTTGACAGTTAATGTAAGGGTAGCTGGAACAAAGTATTCATCTTTGTCGCCGGTCTTAGGATCGGTGACAGTGACTTTATTACCATCAGCAGTTTCCTCAACCTCTACCTTACCAGAGACAGTTGCAAGAGGTGCAACTACCTTGGGGTTTCTAACTTCGAAGAGTTCTTCGACGCGTGGCAGACCTTGGGTAACGTCAAGACCGACGATACCACCAGCATGTTTAACACGCATTGTTAGCTGAGTACCAGGTTCACCAATACTCTGGGCGGCGATGACGCCAACGGGAGTACCAGCCTCAACAAGACGACGGGTGGAGAAGTCCCAACCATAACAAGTGGCACAGACTCCGACTTTGGCGCGACAAGTTAGAGGAGAGCGAATCTCGATGCTTTCAACCTTGGACTCGTAGAGTGCTTTAGCGAGCTCGTCGTCAATGACATCGCCTTTTTTGGCAATACCCTTGACTGCTTTGGCCAAAACTCGACCGAGAACGCGCTTCTCAAAATGCTTGCCACGAGAACCTGTGGTTTCGATGGTCAAACTCTCTTCGGTGCCACAGTCAGCCTCGCGAATGATGGCGGTGTGAGAAACGTCGACCAAACGACGAGTCAGGTAACCGGCGTCGGCAGTTTTTAGAGCGGAGTCGGTTAGACCTTTGCGTGAGCCACGTGACGAGGTTACGTATTCGAAGATTGATAAACCTTCGCGGAAGTTACTCTTGGTTGGCATCTCCACGATCTTACCCAAGGGGTCAACAACGAGTCCGCGCATGGCAGAGAGCTGTTTGACCTGGTCCCTACTGGCACGAGTACCACCGGAGTTAATGATGATTTTAACGGCGTTACGCTCATCAAACTTGTCCCAGGTGGCGTTAGCAATACTCTCGGTTGTTTCCATCCATACTTCGAAACTAAGGCGACGCTTCTCGTCTTCGGTGATTAAACCTTGATTGTAGGTTTCGAGGATTTGGTTAACGCGAGCCTCGGCCTCTTTGATCATCTCATCTTTGCCTTCGAACATAATGTTGTCCGAGACAGCAACGGAGAGACCTGAAGTAGTAAGGTAAGCAAAGCCCATGGACTTAATCTTGTCGACAAGGTTTGCAACTGACTTGTTGTCAAACAAGCGAATTGCTTCTTTGACGAGATCAGTAATCATCTTGGCATTGACACTCTCATTAATGAAACGAAGTTCTTGAGGTAGCGCTTCATTGAAAATGATGCGACCTACAGAAGTCGTGATGATTTTGCCACCTATTCTGACTTTGACACGCTGACGCAAGTTGACGCGACCTGCCTCAGCTGCGGCACGTGCGGTGTGCTCATCGGGAAAGATCTCAGCACACTCACTAAAGTCAGGATCAAAGCTCGTTAGATAGTAACAACCTAGTGCCATTTCTTTGTTAGGCACGGTGATAGGACTACCATTGGCGGGCTTAAGAAGGTTGTTCTCGGCAAGCATGCGAGAAGCAGCTTCAGCAACGGCTGTTGCCGAAAGTGGAACGTGGACGGCCATTTGGTCACCGTCAAAGTCAGCGTTGTAGCCGGCACAGACACAAGGGTGAAGTTGAATAGCATTCCCCTCAATAAGCACAGGATAAAAGGCCTGGATACCAAGCTTGTGAAGAGTTGGAGCACGGTTTAAGAGAACGGGGTGATTCTTGGTAATATTCTCAAGAATATCAAAAACCAGCGGATCTTTCCTCTCAATAGCGTGTTTGGCACTTTTGACGTTTGGCGCAATACCATCACTAATTAATTCCCTTAGTACAAAGGGTTTAAACATTTCGAGAGCCATGTCTTTGGGGAGACCACACTGATCCAGTGCGAGCTCAGGACCGACGACGATAACGGAACGACCGGAGTAGTCGACGCGTTTACCGAGCAAGTTCTGACGGAAACGACCTTGCTTACCCGACAACATGTCTGAGAGAGAACGAAGTGGTTTGACTGCACGGCGACGTGAGGTCTTGGCTTGTGAAGCGTCAATTAAGGAATCGACTGCCTCCTGCAGCATTCGCTTCTCGTTTCTTAAAATGATCTCGGGAGCTCCAAGATCGATTAAGTGCTTGAGACGATTGTTTCGATTGATGACACGACGATATAGATCGTTAAGATCTGAACTGGCAAAACGACCACCCGAGAGCTGGACCATTGGTCTTAGCTCTGGAGGAAGGACAGGAAGGACTTTGAGCACCATCCAAGCGGCAGAAAGACCGGCGTTTTTTAGACCGTCGACGACCTTAAGTCGTTTGGCGAGCTTGACGCGTTTGGCGCCTGCTACTTCATTTTTGAGTTCTTCTTTAAGATCGCGACTGAGTTTTTGAATATCTAAGCCTTCGAGATAGGCAAGAATGGATTCGGCACCCATGCCGACCGTGAGATGGTCAACTGCCCCATATTCTTCGAGTTTAAGGAATTCATCCTCGGACATAACGGTACCAGGGACGATGCGCTTAGCCATGGAGAGAACAGTCTTATAGATTTCTTCGGTTTGATCTTTATCAATGACAAGATTTTCGCGAAGAGTTTCGATTGTTTTTTTAGCACTAAGTTTTTGGTGCTCAGTGGCATCTTTTTTGAGGTTGTCTTTAACTTTCTCCATAGCTTCTTTAACAGAAGCTTCGAGGGCGTCGATGGCCTTTTGTTTTTCAGCCATAACATTTTCGATAACCGCGACTTTTTTGTCTTTATCGACAGTTAGGACTAGATACTTACTAAAGTAGACCACTGAAGAAAGTGCTTTGGGAGCAACGTTCATGAGGAGACTTAGTTTGCTTGGAGCACCTTTGAAGTACCAAATGTGGGCAACTGGAGCGGCGAGATTAATGTGACCCATGCGCTCACGACGGACGCGACTCTGAGTAACCTCGACACCACATTTGTCACAGATAATTCCCCGATAACGAATGCGCTTGTATTTGCCACAGTAACATTCATAATCTTTGGTAGGACCAAAAATCTTCTCACAGAATAAACCATCTTTCTCGGGTTTTAGAGTACGATAGTTGATGGTTTCGGGCTTGGTAACTTCACCAAAACTCCACTCTCTGACAGTGTCAGGAGAAGCGAGCTGGATTTTTAGCCCTTTGAAGTCAAGAATATTTTTGATCATAATTCACTCTCCTTTAATTCTTCATCTGATGGACCTTCGAGATCGTCAAGGTCATCGTCATCTGAGGCGGGAGCAGTAGTGTCGTCTGAGTCATCATCACCTAGCGCGGCGACTGAATCATCAGTGATTGCTGCATCATCATCATCAGCGAGGATAACTTTATCTTTTTCGATTTCTGCGGCGTCGACTTCTTCAACGATTACTTCCTTGGGTTCGACTGGAACGACGTTTAATCCTAGGGAGTTTAGTTCTTTTAAGAGGACTTTGAAGGATTCGGGGACGGTACTCTCGGGAATATCGACACCCTTAACAATCGCTTCGAAAGCCTTAGCGCGACCAACCAAATCGTCGGATTTGATCGTCAACATTTCTTGAAGAACGTGCGCGGCGCGGTGACTTTCGAGTGCCCAGACCTCCATTTCTCCCAAGCGCTGTCCACCCATCTGGGCTTTACCACCAAGGGGTTGTTGAGTTACTAGAGAGTATGGACCAGTACTTCTGGCATGGGTTTTGTCCTCAACCATGTGAATAAGCTTGAGGATATAGCCGACACCAACGGTAGTCTCTTTGTCAAAGGGAAGACCTGTACGGCCGTCGTAGAGGGTGACTTTACCGGAAACTGGTAAACCAGCTTTCTTAAGTTCATCTTCTATAACAGATTCTTTGATTGGCTCAAAGACTGGGAGTGCGACCTTGTACCCTAGCTTTTGGGCAGCCCAACCGAGGTGGGCTTCCAAAAGCTGACCGAGGTTCATACGAGCGAGGACGGAGAGTGGCGAGATAATAATATCTACGGGAGTACCATCGGCAAGGTAGGGCATGTCGGCAACAGGAATGATGCGACTAATGACGCCCTTGTTACCATGACGCCCGGCCAACTTGTCTCCGACCGTGACTTTTCTTATCTGCGCAACTTTAATCTTGACAACTTTAAGGACGCCGGGATCTAGCTCATCTCCCTCACTCTTGTCGAGGATGCTGACATCAATCACGGTACCGCTCTCACCATTACTCATGCGAAGAGAGGTATCTCTTACTTCTCTGGCTTTTTCACCAAAGATGGCACGAAGTAAGCGCTCTTCAGCGGTTAGCTCGGTCTCACCTTTAGGAGCAATTTTGCCCACTAAGATATCGTTGGGACCGACTTCGGCTCCGACGACGACGATGCCATCTTCACTGAGATTTCTGAGATCGTGTTCGCTAACATTCGGAATATCCCTAGTCAATTCTTCGGCACCGAGCTTGGTGTCCATGACCTGGCTCTCGTATTCGTTAATGTGAATACTGGTTAGAACGTCCTCTTTGACAAGACGATCGGAGACGATGATAGCGTCTTCGTAACCGAGACCCATGAAGGAGGCATAAGCAATCGTTAGGTTTTTACCGAGCGCTAGCTCTCCACCATCACTGGCCGGGCCATCGATCAAAAGATCACCAACCTTAACTTTGTCGCCAGCTTTGACGACTGGTTTTTGGTTGTAACAAGTTGAGTTGGCAGTACGACCAAACTTGCTAAGGTGGTAGACAACCTTACCCTTTTCGAGGGAGTAGACGATACTACTACTTGCTTCGAGGTCTTTTTTAGCCTTATCAAAGTCAGCCTTACTTACGTCGAGGACGATCTGGGTAGCATCAACAAAACTGACAACGCCACTATGGCGAGAACGAACAGCCCAGTTCATACTCTCTGCAACTGCGCCCTCCATACCGGTTCCGACAATGGGTGAGTCAGGACGAACTAATGGTACTGCCTGACATTGCATGTGGGTACCCATGAGCGCACGGTTGGCTTCGTCATGCGCGATAAAAGGAATAAGTGAAGCAGAGGTACCGACAACTTGACGTGGAATAACGTCGATAAACTGAACGTTTTCGACTGGGACTTCGACGAAGTTGCCAAGGTAGCGAGCTGGCACCCAAGAATCAGTAATTTCATTCTTCTCATTAACGTTTATACCGGCGTGAGTAATGTAGTATCCAGACTCATCGTCGGGTGAGAGATAGACGATCTCGTCACTGACGTGCATTACGGTCTTACCACCCTTCTTAATAGCCTCGACCTTGCGATAAGGACTTTCGAGGAAACCAAACTCATTGACTCGAGCATAGAGGGAAAGATAAGTAACGAGACCAATGTTAGGACCTTCGGGGGAGCGGACGGGACAGATACGACCATATTGACTGGCATTGATGTCGCGCATACTAAAGCTCGCGCGCTCACGTGTGACACCGCCAGTACCCATGACAGAGAGACGACGAAGGTTGTCGATCTCGGCAAGTGGGTTGGTTTGGTCGAGGATAGTAGAGAGGCGGTTACGACGGAAGAACTCGCTAATGGTTGCGATGACGGGACGAGCATTGATGAGTTGGACGGGTGTTACGCTCTCTTCGGGTTTAACCAAAGACATCTTTTCTTTAATACTGCGCTCGAGTCTTAAAAGACCGATTCTAAAGGCAGTTGCGCCCAGGAGCTCACCGACGCGACGGACACGACGGTTACTTAAGTTGTCGATATCATCAACAACGCCAACGCCGTTTTGTAAACCAATCAAGTACTTAATCATGCCGATAATGTCGGCTTTTTGGAGAACTTGGTTGTCGGCAGTATTTTTGATGTCTAACCCTAGTTTTTTGTTGAGTTTGTAGCGACCGACGCTCTCTAAATCGTAGCGGCGTGGGTCAAAGAAGCTCTGGAAGAAGAGAGTCTTAGCATTTTCGAGGACGGCTGGTTCGCCTGGCCTGACTTTGTCGTAAAGGTCAAGGAGGGCTTCGGCCTGAGTTTTGTTGGGGTCTTTGGCGAGAGTGGCGAAGATATATTGGTGATCGCTATTACCGTCGACTTCTTTGAAGAGCTCTTTGATTTCTTCTTCGTCCTCAATACCGAGGGCACGAAGCAAGGTGGTTGCGTAGAATTTGCGATGACGATCGATCTTGCCGGTAATTACGTCGTTTTTGCCGACAGTTAGTTCGAGCCAAGAGCCGCGCATAGGACGGAGTTCGGCAGTAAAGAGAAGGCGGCCGGTGGTGGGATCGATGTTGCCAGCAAAGAAAACGCCAGGCGAGCGAACGAGCTGGTTAACAACGGCGCGCTCGATACCGGAGATGATAAAGGTACCGCGCTCGGTCATCTTGGGAATATCACCCAAGAAAACATCTTGCTCTATTTCGTCGCTAGTTATTTTATTGATGAGGCGGACTTTGACGCGGAGCGGCATGTCATAGGTAAGACCCTTGGCAACTGCCTCTTGTGGAGTTACTTTTGGTTCTTCGAAGTAGTGGGAAAGGAAAGAGAGTTCCCAAGTCTTACCCGTAAAGTCGTCAATGGGAGAGATTTCGCGGAGGTATTTACTAATGTCTCTTTTGAGAAATGCGTCGTATGACTCTCTTGCTACGCCAGTTAAATCAAGTGGGGGGAGTTTGATATTTTGTTTACCCCAGTACTGACGAGCGTTTTTTGTCATACGTTTTTCCTTATTTTTAACTAAGATTTACCGAATTAAAAAAGCGCACTAGAGGTGGGTCCCCTCGTACGCCCAAAAAAGCTCCGCTTTCACGTGCTTGGGTATTAAAGCAGGTTTATATATGGCTGTCAAGACTCAACTTGGTGCTGTTTATTTGGAAATATAGCGTGCAATATTTTGTTCGTGTTCCGCGTTGGTTTTGGCGTAGTGGATAACGCCAGATTTATCGTGAAGATAAAAATAATAATCGGTTTTTTCGGAGTTTTTGACAGCGCTAAGAGAAACTAGGCCTGGATTGCCAATAGGACCTGGGGGCAAACCACGATTTAAGTAGGTATTGTAGGCAGATTTACGGTTGCGGTCTCCAAGCAGTGGTGTGGGCCACCAGTCACCAGGTTTGCCCATAATATATTGAATGGTGGCGTCGACTTCGAGCGCCCACCCATCTCTTAGTCTGTTTTGCAAAATCCCGGCAATGATGGGTTTTTCGGCGATCGAGAGGGCTTCGCGCTCAACAATTGAGGCTAAGATGACATCTTCCCTACTCAGGTTGAGCTCGCGCGCTTTAACTTCGAAGTTGGACTCTAATCGGTTTACAACGTCAGCAACAGTTGATCCCTCGCTAAAGTTATAGGTGTCGGGAAAAAGATAGCCCTCGAGTTCGGTAGTAGTGCTCATAAAGTCTGCTCTGTTAAGCCCTAGTTTTTGTGCTAAGAGTTCGGCGATTTGTTCACGACGATAACCCTCTGGAATAGTAATTCTTATCTCGTTCTCCTTGCCCTGGGTTAGGGACTGGGCAATTAAGGGGAGCTTCGCGGGACTGAGACTATAATCCCCTGCTTGGAGTGAGATGTTGTTGAGACGGATATAGAGTTGGAAAAGCCTGGGAGAGTGGATCAAATTATTAGCATAGAGGATCTGACCGATCTTGAGCACACTACTGCCAGGCGGAATGGTGAGAGTGACCTGACTCCCGTCTTTGGGTGGTGTGAGGAGGTATTGCCAGGTAGCGATCCCAAAGACTGTGAGGAGGGCGAGGACAACTAAACTAAATCTCGCTAAAGAGAGCGCGGCGGTACGACCTTTTTTGTGTGTCATAGATAAAAATCCGTCCACATGAACAAGTAATTTTGTTGGTACTCTCGCTGTGTTTGACTGAATTAGCCTTAGCTAGTGGCATACCACAACCGACACATTGCCCTCTCGAGAGTAGCCATAATTGAATCGGGGTTATTAGTTTTTTAAACATATTATTACAGTTTAACAGAATCGAGGTAATCCTCCAAAATTAAGGCGGCGGAGTAGCTGTGTTCACTCTTTTTCTTGCTACGACTGGCGCCTGCTTCTACTAGCTTACTAGTTGCATCCTGACTTGAGAGTGTTTCGTCGTGAAGGATAACTGGGAGGTTGGTTGCCTTATTGAGATTGCCCGCAAACGCTTTGATTTCTGGGACTAATTTGCCCGAAGGCAAGCCAACCACAAGGTGGGTGATCTGGTAGGTGGCGATAATTGCCTTGAGTTTTGTCAGTAGTGATTGATCGTTTACCAGTGTGGGGAGTGGAGTTGCAAGCATGTGCTCGGCAAGCGCTACCCCTACATGAACGATCCCGTAGTCGATCCCGAGGTAGATGTTGGTCATATGAGTTCTGCCTTAATAATTAAGCGCTTAAGATAGGTACCGGGTGGAGTACAGGTAATGAGGGTTAGGTTGCGACTACCATAGGACTGCGCGAGGGGGTTTAGATCTTCGGGTGTGGTTACATACATTTGAGTAATGCGATAAGTATAAGTGGCGGGACCTGATTTGATGGTAATATCGTCCCCGACATCGAGGGTGTGGAGCGTTGAGAAAATAGTGAGGTAGTTGTTGGGACTAAAAAATTGCGGGAGGACAGAGTGGCCAAAAATAACGCCGTTGCCCAGATCTCCTGGTTGAGCAGTTCCGGGGTAGTGAATTAGCGACTCCTTAAGATCAGTATGATCGTCCCTGACTACCGCGTTATTAATCCGCAACTTGGGAATTGATAGCGAGTAGACTAAGTGATCAAAACTATTACCACTGGTGTGCCCATACCAAACGTCAGCATTAGTGTAGTCTAGTGCAGTGTTTACGACTTCAGGGACTATGCTTGGTGCAGTGTCGGTGGGTGCAATCTGAGCTTCGGGGATAAGGGCAGCTGGGTCTGTGGTGCCGAGCACGGTTGGACTGGTCGCAAACTTGGGGGCATATACCCGCTCATAGGCGATAAAAGGATAGACTACAGTGGTGACGGCGGTAAAGCCGAGGGTTAGAAGAATTGACGAAAGAATAAGGCGACTTGCTTCGCGCACTTTTGATTTATGCCGGAGAGTGTGGCCGGGTGGGGCTTTGACGTAGGCGTACATAGAGTTATTTTGTGGTCATGATTTTAACTGTAATACGATCTGCGTTATGGGGAAGAGAGGAGAGACGTGAAGGAAGATTTGGGGAAAGCGTAATTTGCGAACCTACGACTGATGGTATGCTAGAGAGAAAGGTTGAGGCTTCAATATATTTTTTTCCCTTAATGGCTTCGATGATCTCTGAAGTCTCGAGTGTGGGAACGACATAGAGAGTAACATCGGCTGCAGCAGCTACGTCGCCACCTTCGAGTGTTTTAGTGTCACGAAGAGTGACGGACGGGGGGATTTCTGTACGCATATACCCAGAGGGAACGCTTGTTTCAATCGTATTTTTGACAAGTTGTTGAATGTCGTTTTGATTATAGGTAAGGAGGCCCATACTGAGAGTAACATCAGCAGAAAGGTTGGTTGCGGGGTCTCCAACTTTACTGCTGTATTTTTCTTCAATGATTTTGATATCGTCTTCGAGTACATAAAAGTTCTCACCGGAGCTTTGGTCGGGCAGCAAAGAATTTTTTAGTTCGGCGCTCAGTTTTGTTTTTAAGGATTTGAGCAATGCGGCTTTGTCAGACTCGGAAACAACGGTTACTTCTTGCGAAGTTCCACCAGATAAGGCAGCGTCATTTTTGGCAACAAAACTATCCTTGGTGAAACTGGCAATAGTAAACTCAGTTCCTGATTTAAGATTGCCCGCAGAGCCGAAGGCAGAAGCAGTGATTTTGACATTAGCTTTGCCTGGTACATCGACGTAGTCAGCACCAGCTGATTTACTCGCTATGGTCACATCTGAGTCAAGAGTAAACTTGAGAGAGTTGGCACTTAAGGCAGTACCCTTTAAAAGGGTTTTGGGGAGTGATGTCCGATTATAAATAGTTACCTCGCCCACGGATGGATCGCCAACAGTTTTGGTGCCAGTAACTGCCACTTCATCTTGTCCAGTTATCTCTTTGGTGGTGTAGGTGGCCGGAATAATTGAAGTGTCTGGATCGACTGCGGTTGCACCATCTTTTAGGGTAATGTTAATTGACTCGGTAATCGGTTTGGCCTGAAAAGTAATGCTCACAGAAGCTTGCGGGATATAGTAATAAGCTGCAAAAGCTGAGACTGTAACGAGAACTAGCGCAATCAAGACGTAAATGATCCGATTACTACCACCTAACGAGAATTTGGGCATATGCGGGAGCTGGGGTTTTAGGTTTAGCCTGATTGTTGGAAGAGTGGGCAGATTAAACTTAAGTGGTGATCTTTTTTTGTCTTGGATCAGGTTTTCTTGCTCGTCTTGATCACCTAAATCAGCAGTGTCATCTAAGCTACCATTCAGATCTTCTTCATTATCTGGTGGGGCATCATCAAGGTGATCATTTGCGACACTGGTGCTATGAGATGTCTTTAAAGTCTCGCTTAGCTCCTTTGCGGAAGATGGATGAAATCCAAAATCAGCAGCAGTAGGATTTTCCTCTTTTACCTGTTGGTGTTTTGTGGCTCTTGAGCTTTCGACAGTGGGTCCTTGGTCATTTGACTCAAGACTAAAACCGCGTGAGGCAGCAACTTCACTACATCCTGCAACGGCGGTGGCATGCAACTCAACGTCCTTGGGGAGGGCCTCGATCTTGGGGGTATGGAGAAAGGAGAAGGATTTTTGCCAGTCAAAGGCGGTTAAAGCCTGAACTAGGTCAGAAGTATTTTCCATGGCCGAGACTAAAATAAAACGTGAGGGAAGGGATGCGTCGGGAGGGAGGTTGGAGAGGGCTTCGGCAACATCACTACTGATATCATCGCTACTACCAACACTGACAGTGTATTTAATACCACCAAGCTCGACTAGTGAGAGAGTAACACTCCGCCGATCGACTTGGATAAGAATAGAGGTGGGAGGAGTCCCTTCTTGCATTTTGAGGTATTTAACAATCGTGTCGGCAATCACCACATAACCAATGGGTTTGAGGGAGAGTTCGCGGCAGATGCTTTTGATCAGATCTTTTTTGGATTGTTTAATCCCGTTACTATCTACCCAAGCGTTAGCGAGACCAAGCACTATTTCATCAGGCTCAAGATCAAACCCTTCGGTGGCACTACTGATTGTGGCGTCGACGGCTTGGATTAACTCGTTGGTGGTAGCCACATCGCCGTCCCACTCGACAGGCGTGCCTAGCGAAACGATTTCGGTCTGCGTACCGACTACTTTCCAGACTGCGGCCTGGACACGGTGGTCGGAGAGGACGAGCGCGAGGAAGGTTTTTTCGACCGCATCTTTTTTCCCCGTCAGTTTATCCAAAAAATTTGGGACAGTCATAACTATAGTATACAGTTATCAGTAAAACGTGGACAATCAGGCAAGCTTAGGGGATAGACGGGCGTAAATACGGCGGGTACCACTACCAAGTGATTCGTCTTTGAAGATTGTAACTTTGCCAATAGTCCCAGTATTTTCAACGTGTGGACCACCACAGAGCTCTTTGCTAAACCAGCCCTCGTCGGGGTTAGCCCCAATAATATAGACGCTAACTTTGTCGGGATATTTTTCAGCAAAGAAGGCCATGGCACCACTCTTGATCGCCTCGGCCTTATCTTCGATGCGACGAGTTACGGGATAGTTGGCAACAATCGCCTCGTTAACAATATTCTCTATTTCTTTGAGTTGATCTGGAGTAGGTTTTCCAGCAAACGTATAGTCAAAACGGAGACGCTCAGGCGTGATGTTACTACCTGCCTGATGAACCTCGTTCCCAAGGACGGTGCGGAGGGCTTTGTGGAGGAGGTGAGTAGCAGTATGGAGCTTGGTGGTAACCTCAGAGTGGTCGGCGAGACCACCTTTGAACATGCCAGCGCTCGCGGTGCGACTCCCCTGTTTGTGGGCGTCAAATACTTTGTCAAACTCGACTTTATCCAAGACAACACCTTTCTTTTTGGCGAGCTCTTCGCTGACTTCGTAGGGAAAACCGTAAGACTGGAAGAGATCAAAGACAAAATGGGCATTTAGATCCTCGGATTTGACTTTGTCCATTTCTTTGAGACCACGGTCGAGGGCACGACCAAACTTGGTGAGTTCGGCGTCGGCTGTCGCTAAAACATGACTACGTTTGGATGCAGAAATAAAGCCTGCCTCAGCATAATTGTCGATTACGGCAGGAATACTCTGACTGAAGATGGTTTTGGCATCACCACCAAGCTGTCTTGCCTTGACTGCGGCGCGGCGGAGGAGCCTACGGAGGACATAGCCCTGCATTTTATTGCTTGGCTCTAAGCCTTCGCTCATCATAAAAGTGGCAGCACGAAGATGGTCGGCGATTACGCGCATAGGAGCTTCGTTACCTACGTAGCTTTTTCGTGATGACTCTTCGATCGCTCTAATAATTGGGGCGAACATGTCTATTTTAAAAACATCAGGATCCCCATTACTCGCGGCGGTTAAGCGCTCTAACCCGCCACCAAAGTCGACGTTTTGTTTGGGGAGTGGTTTAAAAGTTCCATCCGTCTGTTTCTCAAACTGCATAAAGACAGAGTTGCCGATCTCCATATAGCGACCACAATCACAATTGACGTGACAAGGCTCGTTCTTCCACGCAGAGTTTTCGTGCAATTTTAAGTCAGGGCCAAAATCGTAAAACATCTCAGAGTCAGGGCCACCGATCTCACCGGGTGGCATATTGGCGGGCACCCCTGCCCTACTCCACCAGTTCTTTTTGGCGGGATAGTAGTGGATGTGATCTTTGGCAATGCCTGTGCTTAACCAGATTTCGTATGACTCGGTATCTTTACCAACACTCTCATCGCCTTCGAACAAAGTTACATGTAGTCTATTTGGGTCTAGACCCACTTCTTTGGTTACAAACTCATAAAACCAAGGGAGTTGTTCTTTTTTAAAATAATCCCCGAGACTCCAGTTGCCGAGCATCTCAAACATACAAGTGTGTCGATTGTCCCCTATCTCTTCGATATCTTCGGCACGGAAACTGGGTTGGCTATCGACTAACCTTGTCCCCATGGGGTGAGGTTGGCCTTTGAGATAAGGTACGAGTGGCTGCATGCCACTACTGGTAAAGAGTGTCGTAGGGTCCTCGAGAGGAACGATGGGAGCAGCGGGAATAATCGCGTGGCCGCGCCTTTCGAAAAATTTGAGATATTTTGCACGAATAATTGAACTTTTCATGTAGTGAATTATAGCAGAGGTGAAAGATTACTTTTTTAGAGTAACACCCATTTTTTGAAAGAACGATTTCTTTTTGGACTTTGATGAACTGGGCTCTGTAGCTTCGACCACTTTTTCGGCAGCTGCATTAATAGTTGCTTTGGCTGCTTCCATGGTCTTTTCGAGCTCACCCAACTTTTCCATAAGAACTGGGTTATCTTTGACTGACTCTAAGGCAACGCCAGCTTTTTCTTTGAGATTCTTCATTACCTCTTTACCTTGCTCGGTGTTATTCAGGTAGTGGGAGCCAGCCGCACCAAGAATGAGACCGAGAGTGAGTCCTGACATAAAACCTGAGGGATCATGGGAGGAGTCATTCATATCTGTTTGTATATCCGTGTATCCGTATAGCCGTAAAGCAGTATTTAATCAATTTTTTTTGATTTGGTGGGAGCTAAAACCTTGGTGACGAGGCCGACGAGCTGCATCCCAGATTGGAGCGAGGTTAACATATTACCAAGAGCGGTGCCACCACGGGTAAGACTGCGAGTGAGAAAACCAAGATCCTCTATTACCAGATCGGTTTTACGAAGAGTTTCCTTGGCGTCTTTTAGTAGTCCGATAATCTGCACGCCAATCACAATGAGAATTACGCCGACAGCAATAATAATTGTTAATAGCACTATTTGTGGTAGGTCCATATCTTAGATTAATACTACCATGTTATTTACTAACAGTGAAAGTTCTTTCGAGTAAGCGTGTTTTGCCGTCACGAGTAGTTGCTTGGATAAGGAGACGATGAGTGCCGGCCGGATATTTTAAGTCAAGACTGAATTCACCATTTTGGTTAACCAGGACTGATTGTTCCCCGACGCGCAGTGTCACATTGGGATCTGTTGTGCCTTTGACGGTGATTAACTCTCCATAGGTTTCACCATCTACGGGCTGAAATAGCTGCAGTTTGGGGAGACTCCACCATGATACTAGCTGAATAAATAAGAAGCCAAAGAAGGTTAGGACCGAGATTATTGTCAAAAGCACAGGAACTGAAAATAGCCTCGATCTTTTAATAATTGGCTCAACTAAACCATGAGGCATGATCTCACCCATAACCTCGTCATAGTCCCGCCGATACATTGCGATTAAGGTATCTGGATTGAGATGAAGCACTTTTGCGTAGCTTTTGAGAAATCCTTTTGTAACTGGGGCGCTCGGCAGTCTGTCGAAATCTGATTCTTCGAGGGCGAGGAGATACTCGGGCTTAACTTTGGTCCGACTAGAAACAACCTCGAGACTTAGTTCGAGAATCAAGCGTTTATCTCTAAGTAAGTCACCAGCGGTTTTCATAAATAATTAGGAATTTTCGGCTTCTTTGGCTTTGAGCTCTTCGAGGCTATGGATCAAAATGGAACGTGGCTTAGCACCTTCCTGCGGACCTACAACACCAGCTGTTTCGAGCTGGTCCATGATCCGAGCAGCCTTGTTATAACCAAGTGACATTTTGCGCTGCAAGAAACTAGTACTAGCACGCCCGGCTGCAATGACCACGTTTACGGCGTCGTCAAATTCGGGATCGCGCTCAGCAGATTTGCCACCATCATCCCCGGTTATATATTTCTCGGTAACTTCTTCTTGATACTTAATTTCACCTGCGTCAATCTTTTTGAGATATTCAATAAGCGCTTTAATCTCATCATTAGTTACGTAAGTACCTTGAATACGTGTTGGGAGGGGGCGATCGGGCGGGACGTAGAGCATATCACCTCGCCCCAAAAGTTTCTCGGCACCAGGACTATCAATAATGACACGACTGTCGATCATGCTCGCCACGTTAAAGGCAATGCGGGTTGGGACATTGGCTTTGATTAACCCAGTGATCACGTTGACTGAAGGCCGCTGCGTTGCAAGAATGAGATGGATCCCGGTGGCACGAGCCATTTGCGCGAGTCTGACAATTAAGTCTTCGACCTTGGTGGGGGAAGAGAGCATGATATCGGCCAGCTCATCGATCACGATCACGATGTATTCCATGACGGTAAAGCCGGATAGTTCATTGTATTCTTCGACATTTCTAACGCCGACCTCGGCAAACATTTTGTAGCGTTTATCCATCTCTTTGGTTGCCCAAGTAAGGGCAGCAACCACTTGATCGGTATTGGTGATGACTGGCGTTAGTAAGTGTGGAATACCGTTATAACCAGTTAACTCAACGCGCTTGGGGTCAACCAAGATAAAACGTAATTCAGTCGGCGAGTTGCGAAAAAGGAGCGTGGTGATAATGGTGTTAATACAAACAGATTTACCCGAACCAGTAGAACCAGCAACCAAGACGTGGGGCATTTTTTTAATATCGGCGATTATGGGAGCGCCTGAGACGCCTAACCCCAAACCGACCGCTAGTCTTGATTTTTCCTTTTTCATGTCGGGATGGGTCATGATTTCTTGCAACGTCACATACTCGGGTGAACGGTTGGGGATTTCGAGACCGACAAGGTTGCGACCTGGAATAGGCGCCTCAATACGGATCGTGCCGGTGGGCGCAGCAAGAGCGAGAGCGAGGTCAGTAGACAGGCCTTTGATTTTGCTGAGCTTGGTGCCTTCGGCAATGCGGATAGCATACTGAGTAACAGCAGGACCACCGTTTACTTCCATAACTTTGGCGCGAATACCAAAGGAATCAAGAGTGCTTTCAATAATGCTTGCGTTCTCTTTAATATCACCACGGTCGGCTTTGGCGCCTTTTTGTGCAGAGAGCAAGCTCAGACTTGGATATTTCCAGATTTTTGCAGTACCATCTTTGCCGCTTGCAAGAGTAGTCTCAAAATCGGTATTAGCGTTTTTGTCTTTTGGTTTAGACACAGGCTTGTTCGCCTCAGTGGCTGGAGCACCACTACCACTCGGGATGTTAATTTTTGTTTCGGTATCGTCTTGAAATAGCGGTTTATTTGCCACTTTTTTGACTGGCTCGCCAAAATCATCCTTCTTCGCAAACATCCAAGCAAAGATGGACTGAAAGCTCCCAAGTAGTTGCATGAGTCCCATCACCAATTCTTCGAGGGGGGTATTGGTAATAATCATGCCACCAATCAAGATTGTGGCTCCAGTAATAATGCTGGCACCCGCGCTACCAACGAGCGCGCTTAGCGCTTCTTTGATAATGAGTCCGAGCTCCCCTGCTTCGCTAACTCCTAAGGAGCCAATAAAAACGAGGAGACCACCTAAGAGGAGGCTGGGAGATGCGATCGCCCATTTAAGAGACATCATCATGAGACCTATCGAGATTAAGAGAAATGGGAGAATTAACATGGTCCAACCAAAGGCGCGAAATAGAACTAGGTAGAGGTCACTTAGGGCGGGACTACTACGAGTAAAACTAAGCATCACAACGGCCGCGCAAATAAGGAAGAGAATTGAAACGACGCTATAGACAATTTCTTTGCGAAGTTTTAGTTTGAATGGATTTTTACGACGACCACGACGAGCCATAAGTTTTATTATTAAAGCTACAAGCTTATAAAGTTCTCAAGTTAGTTATCAATAATAATTGGGATAACCAGGGGATTTTTGCCATACTCTTCGAGGAATAAGCGACTTACCTCCTTGGCGATCTTGTCTTTACTATACACCTTATCTCGACGATCGTCCTCTGCACGCAGTGCGGACCTAAGCGAGTTTTTGAAACGCAATAATACATTATCTTCGATGTGGGTGATGATGCCTTTGGGGATAAAGTCGACTTCGAGTTCGTGACCAGATTGGGTAACAACTGTAACTACCACACCCTCCTGAAACATCGCTTGCCGATCGGCAATTGGTTTGTCGCTTCTGGCAATCTGACCCGACTCAACATAGACCGTGCGAAGTGGAATTGGGTCACCAAGATGAACGATCCCACCTGGCTCGATAACTAAGGGTTGATTTTCGCTCGCGAGAATGTGGTCTTGGGGGATCCCCATTTCACGGGCGAGTTTGCCAAATTGAACGGCATGGCGATGGGTACCACCGGTACCCATGACATACTTGGGGCGAGTCATGGCCATCAGCATTTTGATCTCACTACTACTGGCATGACCGGAGACGTGGAGGTCATCGGCAATATCGCTGTAGGAGACGCGCAGTCCTTTTATGCTTAACATGTCAATTAGACGATAAACATTGCTTTCGTTGCCGGGAATAGGGTCTGCAGAAAAGATGACTTTGTCACCTGAATCGAGTTTGATCATTTTGTGATCACCTACCGCAATCTTTTCGAGACTACTACCGAGCTGACCCTGACTGCCCGCAATGATTAAGCACTGTTCATCCTTGGGAATATCTTTCAATTTCCGCTTATCGACAATTAACCGCGGGGGTATTTTGAGGAACCCAAGTTCGGCGGCAACCTTGACATTTTTTTCGATACTATAACCGACAAAGGCTACTTTACGATTATGCCTCCTGGCTACCCAGAGGGCTTGTTGAATACGACTAATGTTACTACTCATAGTGGTGACAACCACTCGATTAGCATTATCTCTAAATTCGCGTTCGAATGATTCTTCGACACTAGCCTCGGACAAAGAATAACCTGGTTTTTCGGACCTGAGACAATCTGACAATAGGAGGGTAACCCCTTCGGCGCCTGCCCTTGTCATACTAGAAACGTCAGGCAACTCTTGACCAACAGGAGTCCAATCAAACTTAAAATCTGAGCCATGGTAAACATTACCGTGAGGGGTTTTGATGATAAGATGTTTGGTGTCAGGAACGGAGTGGGTAACGGGTATCATTTTGACTTCAAAGACACCAAGTTGAATGGGTTGTCTATCCCCTACCACGTTGATCATTTTGGTGTCTAGGCCGTAATCCTTAAATTTTTCGCGTAAGAAGCCGGCGGTTAATTTGCTGGCATATATCGGAATAGCCCCACCCAATTGAGGGATGACAAAAGGGAAACCGCCAATATGATCCTCGTGACCATGGGTCACAACAAAGCCTCGTATCCGACTGATTTTGTCTTTTAAATAGGTGACGTCCGGAATTGTTAAATCAACTCCAGGAACACCCTCTTCGGGGAAACCCATGCCACAATCGACGATAAAAATATCCGAATCAGACTCGTAGACATACATATTGTCATGTACATTGGGCATCCCACCGAGTGGGATCATTTTTATGGGAGTATTTAGCATAAGTTAATAAGCTTTCATATATTGTTTGTAGTTATTAATATCAACTTTGACGGTAGCAGTTTTGCCTTCGACAATCTCACGTGCTACCCTGCGAGTTAGTGCTGCCAGAGTACGCTGAAGAGTACGAATACCAGCGTCATATCCTAGAGGACGCGCAACAACTGGCCAAACAGCTTCGTCAATAACTAGTTGAGTAGGGAGTAACCCTGATTCTTTGAGAGCTTTTGGGAGCAAGTATTCGCGAGAAATATGAATCTTCTCCTCGTCCGTATAAGATGGCATCTGAATTAGCTCAAGACGATCTAAGACGGCGGTGGCAACATTGGTGGTATTGTTGGCGGTAGCCACAAAAAGAACTTGTGACAGGTCAAGCGGGAAATCGAGATAGTGGTCTAAGAAACGGTTGTTCTGGGTGGGATCTAGGAGTTCGACTAAGACGCCCATGATGTCGGCGCGCTCCTCAGCGCCGACACGGTCAATTTCGTCGAGTAGAATAATGGGGTTCATACTACCAGCGTCACGGAGGGCTTTGACAATGTGGCCAGGCTCTGCCTCAGCAAATAGCCTTGATTTGCCCCGTAGATCCTGCGCGCTACCTAGTCCACCAAACGGGATACGGGCAAAGCGGCGACCGAGCGTCTCGGCGAGACTATAGGCAAAGGTGGTCTTGCCCGTACCAACCAAGCCAACCAGGAAAATGGCAGGAGCTCGCACTACTTTCTCCCCACCCTGATCCATCCTGAGTTTGATTGTTGCCAAATATTCGAGAATGCGATCCTTGGTCTCCTGCATGCCATAGTGACTCTTGTTCATATTGGTGGCTGCGGCGACGATGTCTAATTTGTCAGTTGAAGTCTTCCCCCAGGGAATACTGGTGATCCAGTCGATATAATGGCTAATGCGGTCGTACTCGGCTGAGTAGACGCCTGTGTTGATCATGCGATTTAGCCGCGAGAGCATTTCAGTGGCCTTATCTTTTAGGTCCTCAGGGAGTTCGGTAGTATCTACTTTGGCTTTGAGCTTGACTAGTTCTTCAGCAAAATCGGTTTGGGCAATAGTATCCATACTTTTAGTATACCTTATGGCACGATGCGAACTAGCATGCCAACATCACTGTGATCATAGACTTCTTTGGCGTCACTCGCTGAGAGTGCGATACAACCACCGGTTAGCTTGTCCCCAATCTCACGGTCATGGCTATATATTTTTTTACCTTTGACTAGACTAGTATAGGCTTTTTCATGAAAGCCTAGATAAGCTCCGACATCACCCGCATATTCAAAAGCCATCCAGTATGGCATCCAAGCATTGTAGATACCAGAAAATGCGAGTGGTGCTTTGTTCATGATATGAAACTCACCTACTGGTGTCGGATAATCTAATCCAGTTGAAATCGTGTAGGTTTTGGCGAGTTGACCACTTGCAAAAAAATAGAGCTTTTGTTGAGAAATGTCGACCTCAATATATTTAGGGGCAAGTTGGCCGTCACTAGTCGGACCATCATCAACACCTAAGACGATTGGGGTAGTCTGGAGCTTGAGTCGCTCAAAGAGAGCGTTTCTGACATTACTGGTTGTTGAAGTTAAGCTAAAGTATTCTTTTTGCTTAGAAGTGAGGCGTGGGAGGATGTAGCCCAAAAGCATCGGCTCGTCCACACCCAATGGGACTGAGAGATCGAGTGAGGTCGGCATGATCATGTTGCGGATAAGCTCAGGAGGGAGCTCCAGCTCAGTCTCGCGACTACCATCTTTTAGCAGGATTTGGAGGGGTGAGCGGTGGACAATATTAAGTCGCTTGTTGTAGAGCTCGACTCTGTTTTGGTAGCGTGGGATAAGCGTGTAGTTGGGAGTTAAAGTTTGATGTGGTTCGGTCGTACCACGTAAGTTGGGGAGAGTGGAGAGTGCAATCTGATAATCAGAAGGTGAGCTCGTGAGGGTAATACTACCAGTCTTAGAATCGTAGCTAAAGGATGGTTCGCCCTGATCTGTACTTGGGATAATGATCGAATCCTGTGAGACGGGGAGATCTCTAACTTTGTAGGTGGTAGTTACGTCTGGGAGCTCAAATGTAACTTCGGGATCGATTGGCATATCAGCATGTACACCCCAAGTTTTGACTAACATAAACGTCAGAACAGAAACAAAGATCGTGCCAAAAAAAGTACCAAGGATCAAAGGCAGAACGGGTAGTTTCATGGAGTCGTGGCTGAGCTAGTAGCGGGAGTGGGAGAGGGCGTTGTGTTATCGCTGTTTACAAAAGTTTTAACGATCTCATCCATCTCTTTGATAATGTTGATATCGTATTTGGCGGGGACGTAGTAGACGATACCGCCAAAGAGGGTTGGGGTGGCGAAGTAAGGGGAGTTAATTTCTTTTTGACAAAAGTAAAAAGTGGACTTCTCGCCCTGATTCTGATTAAAGTACCGGCGCATGATTTCTTTGGTAGCAGTCTCGAACTCGGTATATTCTTTAGTTCTTAGATCTCCCGAACTACCAGTAAAGTCAGGACTGTCTTTAAATAGACAAACAGCGCCGCCGACCGCAGCCTGAGTAATACTGATCTCGTAATTGTTGCGATAAATACTGACAATCAAGTTCTTGTTTTCTGATTTTTCGGTCACCGCCCATGACTGTGGATGAGAGAAGGTAAAGGATTTATACGCTAGTTCTGCGACTTGGCTCGTAGTGAAGGTTTTCCAATCGGTGCCTAATTCTTTGGTGGTGGTTAGTTTGAAAGTAGATAAGACATTTCGATATTCTTTGAGCAAGCTCTCGCTACTAATGGCATTTTTACCTCCAGCAGGAAGCAGTCTAAAAATATAAACCTTATCCTGAATCTGAGCGTAGGTAATGACTGGCTGGAGACTAGTTTTGGGCCAACTTTCAAAGCGCTCGATGGCATCATAATCCCCTACTTTGACCGGACTGCTTTTGCTGCTACTTCGACCATCCTGAAGAGTGCCAAAGTACTCTTCGAGATTGCTGGTCGTAGCCTTAAAACTTTCGATCTCTATTAGAGCGGGTTCGTTGGTTTGAATAATTAACTTACCAAACTGGTCGGGGGTCGTCTCGACCACACTCCATTTTGGAGAGAGAGCAATGCTGTAGAAATGGGGAGTGTTGGTGTAACTTACGTAGCCAGGTGGAGCATCGACCTGATCTGTTCCACTAGTGCTCGGTGCCACTGTGCTACTTCGACTAAAAAAGGTAATACCAAGCGCGAGCGAGACGAGAATTGCGGCAACACCGCCCAGAATGTATGGGAGCCTGTTGGGTTTTTTCGCGGTATCTAGTGGTAGGGCGGGGGTGGTTTCGAGGATTGGCGCAGTAGAGCTTTGAACTGGATTATTTTCGGTCATAGCGAAATTGTACTACAGATTGGACATATACAGAAAAGCTCCCCAGTTTCCCCAGAAAGCTTTTCTTTTACTTTGTAATTACCTGATTACTATTTTTAACGACGAGGACGGAATCCTCCGCGGTCTCCACCACGTGATCTTCCACCAAAGCCACCACGGCGGGGGCCACCAAAACCACCCCTACCACCACGATCTTCACGAGGTGCTTCGGGCTTTAACTGGTCTAGTGGAACCATAGAGAGATCTACTCTCCCTTGGTCATCAACGCCTTTGACCCAAACGTGAACGGTGTCGCCTTCTTTGACAAGACTACCAGCGTCTTGAACATAATCAGCGCTCATGCGAGAGACGTGGACTAAGCCCTGTTTGCCGGGAGCAAACTGGACAAAACAGCCATAACCCTCGACACGGGTAACTTTGCCGTCGTATTCCTCACCAACTTCTGGGATGTGTACCATGCCCTTGATCCAGTTAACGGCTTTGTCCATCCCGTCGGGATCGACGCCACTAACGGTGACTTTGCCTACGCCAGTTGAATCGTCGATATCGACATCAGCACCAGTCTCACTCATGATAAGTTTGATGTTCTTGCCGCCGGGACCGATGATCTCGCCGATTTTGTCCACGGGAATCTCAAACTGGACGATCTTGGGAGCGTATTTGCTTAATTCTTTTCTGGGTTCAGGGATAGCTCTCAGCATGACATCCATGATCTGCATGCGAGCGTCTTTGGCCTGAGCGAGAGCTTGGGTTAAGACCTCAAAACTAATACCACTGACCTTGATATCCATCTGCAGAGCGGTGATACCATCGCGGGTACCGGCCACCTTAAAGTCCATGTCGCCGACGTGATCTTCGATGCCAGCAATGTCGGTTAAAACAACGCTCTTTTTACCATCGGTCATAAGACCCATCGCAATACCAGCTACTGGTTTTTTGAGTGGAACACCGGCAGCCATCAAAGCCATACAGGAGCCACAGACACTAGCCTGGCTAGTGCTGCCATTACTACTCATCACTTCGGAGACGACGTGAATGGTGTAAGGGAACTCTAGCTCTGTTGGGAGCATAGGAACAATGGCGCGCTCGGCGAGGGCGCCGTGACCAATCTCACGCCTACCTGGTGCACCAAAGCGACCAGTCTCACCTGAAGCGTAGGGTGGCATAGCATAGTGATGGATGTAGCGCTTGACCGTCTCTGTCTCCATGGACTCGATGATCTGACCAAGTGAGGGGGCGCCGAGGGTGGCAACAGATAAGACCTGAGTTTGGCCACGCTTAAACATGGCGCTTCCATGAGGACGAGGAAGAATGTCAACTTCGGCAGCAAGTGGGCGAATCTCGACAGTTTTTCGACCATCGACACGAATTTCTTCGTTAATTGTCATGGCGCGAGCGACTTCGGCGAGTGTGTCATGGACGATCTCCCCTAGCTGCTTACCATCTAGTTTGTCGACATATTCATCTTTGAGTTTGGCGACAAATTCTTCGATCAACCCATCCTCAGATTGAGGAACGCCAAGTTTAGCGCGAATATCTTTAGTTATTTTTTTGCTAACTTCGTCCC
The DNA here is from genome assembly GCA_003576945.1 of Candidatus Microgenomates bacterium. GTDB lineage: Bacteria > Patescibacteriota > Microgenomatia > UBA1400 > UBA12108 > GWF. The sequence goes on along the minus strand of QEVC01000003.1, from coordinate 10,908 downwards.
TGAGTTCCTGAGGAATAGTTTCTTTGGTTTCGAAAACCAATTTTTCTTTGCCGACTAGTTTGCGGAGTTCTTCGATCGAAACAATGATCTTTTTGATCTCTTCGTGAGCAAATGCTAGTGCTTTTAAAGTATCTTCTTCGGTGACTTCGTTAGCACCGGCCTCCACCATGACAATCGCATCTTTACTACCAGAAACGACTAGGTCGAGTTTAGAGACAGTGCGTTGCTCGTAAGTGGGGTTAGCAACAAAGACGCCGTCGATCATGCCAACACGGACACCAGCAATGGGTCCTTCCCAGGGAATATTGCTAACATGGAGGGCGGCACTAGTGGCGACTAATCCTGGCATATCGGCGTCATTGGTGCCATCGGCAGAAAGGACGGTGGCGATAACCTGAACATCGCGCTTGACGTTTTTGGGGAATAAAGGCCTGATGGAACGATCGATAATGCGACCTTTAAGTACGGCTTCATCACTGGGACGACCGTCTCTTTTTACCCAGCGACTACCCTTAATTTTGCCACCAGCATAGAGCTTTTCGGCGAAGTCAACGGAAAGTGGGAAATAGGAGAGAGTAGTGTCACTCTTACCCATCACGGTTGTGACGTGGACAACAGTATCACCATAAGTTACGAGAATTGCAGCGTTAGCTTGCTCGGAAAATTTCCCGTATTCGAGTATAAGATCACGGCCACCCACTTGGGCGACGACTTTAGTAGAGTTCATGAGATTTTTTAACCGGACCCCTCGTTATTTGGCGAGACCCAAGGCCTTGACCAGGGCACGATAACGGTCTTCGACGCTAGTTCTCAAATAGTTGAGAAGCCGGCGACGTTTGGAGACCATTTTCAGTAAACCGCGGCGAGAATGATTGTCCTTTTTGTGAACCTTCAAGTGCTCAGTGAGCTCCTTGATACGCTCAGTCAAGAGGGCAATCTGCACCTCGGGAGATCCAGTGTCTCCTTTCGTTGTTGCAAATTTTTTAATAATTTTGGTTTTGTTATCGATTTTTAGCATGGGTTTTTCTAACTGGTATGTTAATTAACTTGATGTATTGTAACTTACGAGGGGCAATCTGGCAATGGCGAATTAATTGGTCGAGCCACCCTTATAGATTTTAGGCTTGAGCCAATCGGCTTGGGGCTCAGCGACTGGTTGCCCCGCTTCGCTCGGATTCTTCAGCTCGCTACGAGAGTCAGTATCAATAATGGGCATGTCGGCCACAATCTTAGCTTGCTGAGGAACGATGGTTTTGACCTGGCGACGGGCGCCGGTACGATAGAGAACGGCCAAGGCTTCAAAGGTATCGGCGGTCATGTTGGGACTACTAAGGTTGTCGGTCCCGGCCTCAATACCAATCATTAAGTTGTTGGCAATATCGACATCCATGGGGAGAGCCAGTTCTTTAAGTAGGGCGGTAACTAGCTCGCTATTACTACTAGATGGATCTGTAATGTTGATCGCGCCAAAACTACCTACCTGGTTACTGATATTGGCAATGGTGGAACTACTAAACAATTCGACTTCTTTTTCGACAAGAGTACCAACGTCTTTTAGGTCGGCAGCGCCGATAACTAGGATTAAGTCAGCCACAGCACCAGAGTAACCAAAGACAATGTCTTTTTCGGTCACGGGCTCAGCACCTTCCCTAGGGTTAATGATTAAGTTAAGGTGACCGCCTTCGGTATTGCTGGTTACCTTATCGACTCGATCTTCGGGAACATTTAAAGTAATTACCAAGTTATTACCACCAATGTCGGTTTTGACTTTGTCGAGTGCGACTAGGTGTGAATCACGGACAGTTACGGGCTGGCTTGCGGCAACCACAACTTTTTTACCTGAGCTTTTGAGTGACAAATAGAAGGCAAGCGCGGCAGCGATGCTATCTTGGTTGGGAGTTGCGGCAAAGGTAATTAAAACGGAATTTATCTCTTGAATTTTGGCTTTTAACGCGTTTAGTTGATCTTGCATAGTTATAAGAAATTTCGGACTAATCTTCCGTCTTAATTTTCTTATAGGCTATTATAACGTCCTTTTCGCGGATGTCAAGATTGGGAGAGAAGAGGATGCCGCATTCTTTGCCGGCTTCAATCTCCTTTAGTTCGGTTTTGCCAGTTCTTATATTTTTGATCCTAGCTTCTTTATTAACATCAGTACCTCTTTTAATGTGAACAGTGTCTCCCACGCTTAGTTTGCCTGATTCTACTCTGGTTCCACCAATATGATCACCATTGATATCAAATACTTTAATAATGACGCCCTTACCCAACTGATCTTCATCAATCGTGGGTTCCATGAGGCGGAGGATCTTTTTCTCGAGATATTCGAGGAGTTCATAGATGATTTTATAGGATTTGATGACAACTCCTTCGAGCTCGGCAAGCTTGGCAACGCTACTTGGAATACGCACCGCAAAAGCGAGAATGAGAGAACCAGTGGTGCGAGCGAGTAACACATCGCTCTCGGAGACGTCACCGGTGCCTGCCTCAATAACCTGAATTTCATCAGTAAAGCTGCTCCTTAAGGCCTCAAGAGAACCAAGAGAATCAGTGCGGACAATTAATTTGAGACGGTTGGCTGGCATGGGGGCAACTTTGGCAATTCCACTAGCGTCCGCCTCTGCTTCATCTGGGGAAACGGGCTGATCTGTAATAACTTGCCCGACGTATGGGACAGTGTTGAATCCCAATAGTTGGACGGGAGTGCCAGGAGTTGCGGTGGGGATCTGGGTGCCAGCGTAACTGATAATCGAGCGAATTTTCGATGCGACCCCACCCACATAGACAGTGTCGCTAGTTTTGAGTGTTCCCTCTTTAACAATTGCCGAGACTAAGACTCCCCGCTTCATATCGAGCTTAGACTCGATAATAGGCGCCTGGAGTGGGGCGCTTGCGTCATTTTTGAGCTCTTCGAGTTCTGCCAGGAGGAGGAGGGTTTCTAACAACTGATCGACCCCTGCCCCAGTTTTGCCTGAAATTAAAACGAAGGGAGTATTCCCCCCATAACCTTCGACAAAGACCTGGTGCTCGGTAAGTTGAGCCTTGGGGAGTTCGGGATTGGCTTGGGGTTTGTCGGTTTTGTTGATTGCAACAACAAAGGGGATTTTGGCAGCCTGAATATATTTAATGCTCTCCGCAGTCTGAGGCATAACACCATCATCAGCAGCGACGACTAGGACGGCAATGTCGGCAACACTAGCACCGCGGCTGCGCATTTTAGCGAAGGCTGCGTGGCCGGGTGTGTCGATGAAAGTCAGAGTATGATCTTTAAAATTAGCCTGATAGGCTCCAATACTTTGTGTAATGCCGCCAGCCTCTTTGACAGCGATATGACTACTTCTAATATAGTCGAGAAGCGTCGTCTTGCCATGGTCAACGTGGCCAAGGATCGCAATGATTGGGGGACGGCTATTAGTCATAAGTACCTAGTTGTTAGTACCAAGTTAATAGTATTATCGATTTTCGGCTTCACGCTCGGCAGCGAAGCGAGCAGCTTTTTCTGCTTCTTCTTTCGCCATGTCGGCTTTTTTGTAGAAACGAGCGATCGCTTTGCCAGTTTCGACAAAGGCACGAGGGTCTAGCTCATCAATGGTTGCTTTGAGTGAATCTAGCTTAGTCTCAAGTTCTTTAACTGTGGTGATTTTGAGATCAAGAAGAGTGTTGCGAACCTTGCTGCCGAGACCTAGACGATCGATTTCAAATTCCTCTTCACCAGTCACGGAGTGAACACTGCCTTCGGTAACACCCTTAATGTCGACCTTAAAGCCAAGAAGTTTGGCGGCAAGACGAGCATTTTGACCCCCGCGGCCGATAGCCAAAGAGAGTTGATCATCGGGAACAGTTACAGTAACTTTGCGTTTACTCTCATCGATATTTACTTCAAAGCCTTCGGCGGGAGCGAGGGCGGCTTTGACGTATTCAACTAGGTTGCTACTGTATTCGACAATGTCGATTTTTTCACCATTTAGTTCGTTAATTACGGCTTGGACACGGACACCCTTTTGACCTACGCATGAACCTACTGGATCAATGCCATCTTCAGTGCTTTTGACTGCAATTTTGGTGCGATGACCAGCCTCGCGAGCAATAGCGACAATCTCGACACTACCTGCGCCTACCTCAGGGACTTCGCGGGCAAAGAGCTCTTTGACAAGCTCGGGCGCGCTGCGACTTACAATAATAGTCTTACCTTTGTAGGTGTCTCTAATTTCTTTGATATAGACAGCGACGCGTTGGTTAAGGCGATAGAACTCGTTGGGGATCGCTTCGGCTTGGGGCATCATGGCCTGGCCACGACCGATATCGATGACAACGTTTGGCCCATCAAAACGGAGGATCATGCCGGTAACCAAACTCCCAATTTTGTCACTATAGTCGGCAATGATGGCGTCTTTTTCAGCTTCTCTGACTCTTTGCATAATTACCTGTTTGGCGACCTGGGCGGCAATGCGACCAAAGCCGGCAGGTGTGGCGTCCTTACCATCTTTGGTAACGGTGATGGCACCTGTCTCTTCGTTGACACTAACTTCGTAACCAACGAGAGCCTCTTCTTCGGCTAGGCCAAGATCGCGCTTGAGAGCAGCGAGAATGGCGGTTTTGATAGCGTCGATTACCATACGGGGATCGATGCCGCGCTCAGCACAGATCTGGTTGAGTGCAAGCATAAATTCTGATTTGACTTGAGTCATAAATGCTCCTTATTTGAATACATGGTACATGGTACATAGTACATAGTATTAAGAAATAATAATCTATAACAGTGAATAATACATAAAAAGGTGGGAAACCCACCTTCAACGTAAAATACACTAAACCTTAGAGTGTATTGTAGCACAAACTCTGATTACTTATTATTCTAGGTCTGAGAAGTCTTCTTCGAGGATCACGGTCGACTTAAGGTCTGCTTCGATACTCTCTTCGTCAGTACTCGTTTTGGTTTCGGGCATAGTTTCAAGCTCAGTGTCAGGCATCTGGCTAGCTTGAGGTGTGGGCTCAGGAGACATAATGCTATCTGAGTCAGTAGAAGACTGTTTGGTCATGCCTGCACCAAGTGTGCAGCCTCCGAGAATGACAGCGGCAACTAGAATGAGAAGTGCTTTGTTCATTTGACCTCCTTGAGCACCCTATTTAATAGCACAAGCGCATCCTTGAATGCAGTGCGAGCCTGGACGGCTAAGTCACGGGCTGCCTTGGCCTCAGCTTTCTGCTCTTCAAATTTAGTTGGATCAATAGCGCGAAAGGCGGCAACAGCTTGAGAGCCGAGAGATTTAGCTGTTTCGAGCTTAGTTTTGGCTTCGGTCAATTTGGTTTCAGCGGTCGATGTGTCTTTACCACCTGATTTTAGAGTATTTAGTCTAGTTTGTAGCCTAATTGCGATTCCGCTAAGACGATCGTAGTAGAATTTAAAGCGTCGCTCGAGGCGGTTTGCATGGTTTTCGGCGACGACACTTCTAACCTCTTGACGATTCTCGGTCCGCAGCTCGCGCATCTCTTCACGATTTTCCTTGATCTCATTTTTGATTTCTTGACGGTTTTCTAGTCTGGTTTCACGCAAGGTCTTGCCATCTTCAGCACTGACAGGAAATGACGAAATAAGTAGAAGTAAAGTAGCGAGTATGATTTTTTTCATAATCAACCTTTCTTTATATAATTACTTGAGTTGAATATATCACGCAGTGACTGAAGAAAAGCTGAAAAAGATTGAGTAACATAGTCCCAAAAACTAGTTGTACTCTGTGTGGCTGGAGTTGATTCGGTTATCTCGGCAATAGTTAAACTCTTGGTAGTTAGTCTGACATGACTTTCGGTTACAAACTCAGCTTGATCTGGACGTCTTTTAACTGTGTCGTCGGCAGCGAGTACGGCTGGAGCAGAGGTTAACAACAAAATCATGAGTAGGAGTGAGAGTTTGTATTTCATAGTTTAAAAAAGGAACCGTTCTAGCAAGCGTTTGACTGGGTTGGTCTCACCAGATTTTGTTTTGACTTCGCCTGTTTCTGCGGAGACCTCGCTCTCCCGTTTAAATTTGAGTGCAATCCCCAAGAACCGACGCTCTTCTTCTTTACTAACTTTATAAACTGCCTCCCCTGCTTCGTTTTCGGTTAACTCGGGAGTCTCGCCCTCGACCAGGATTCCTTTTTCTTGGAGCTTGGTGACTGCTTGATCAGGTAGGATGGTAATGACCCGACTGCTGCCATCGAGCTTGGTGATAATTAACTTATTATCTTCGTCAACCGTTAAGCTAAAGTCTGTTCTTGCTTTGACTTTGTCTTTGATCATTTCGAGTTTTTGTTCGCGGTTCTCGACCCTCTCTTCTTTTCTTTCTTCACGATTTTCTTGACGTTCTTCTATCCGATCCATGACCATAGACTTGATTTCGGTGCGTTCACCTTGCTCGTTTTCAACGTGAAGGGATTCGCCTTTTTTGAGCTCGACTTCCTTCTTGGTGATACGACCATCTTTATCTCTAGTCTCCTGCTTAAGCTTAAACTTACCATCTTCTGATTTAATTTCGAGTTGAGATTTTATTGCTTTCTTTTCGTTTAACTTTTTACGCGCCTCAATCTCTCGCTCCAGCTTTTTTTTGTCTTGCTCTCTTTTCTGCTCTACACGTTTCAACTCTAGTTCGGTTGCAGCTTCTACCTCATTCTCTGCCTCACCAGCTAAAGCGTCGTCCCCGAGAACTGAACCGTCAATAGAGATTAAAGTGCCAGAGCGATCGTAGAGATAGTCGGCGCGCACAGGTAAAGCGAGCAATGAGAACAGAACTAAACTTAGGATAATAACTGCTGCTGATTTTTGCATGTTGGCTCCTTAATATAGATTAAAGGTACTGCTTTGTTCGTTTTTGTTGCCACGAGCGTCGGTTATGCGAACGCTATAGGTGCGTGCGCTCCCAGTGGTACCTTTGAAGCAGTATTGAGCAGCAGATTGAGTCGTCCAGTCTGCAGTATCGACTTTGTGCTCAACCTTGAGACTGCTAACTGGGGTAACGTTATCTTCGGGGTAATTAATCAAGAAACAAGTACCATTTTCATTCCAATTGTAGGGTCCAGCGAGCGTAAAGTTGGGAGCAATGTTGTCTGCGAGATTTTTATAGTCTAGTCTGGCAGTGTTGTTGGCATAGGTCACTTCGCCGAGTGATTTGGTGTTATTGATAGTAAGCTCTAGCTTGTGACTACCAATGCTCGAGCTTACGTCGTGACAAACATCATAAATTTTACCAGCTTCGACCTTAGCATATTGTGAAAGGGTTCCTTCAACCAAAACCTTGTCATCTTCACGGAGAGTGTAGCCAAGTTTATTCCCCTCTAAGTCTTGATTGCTGACAACATGGAAACAGGTAGTAACTTTGACGGACCAACTGGCTTTTAATTCGTCAAACTCACCGAATTGAATACTACTAAATTCGCGGTTAATCACACGCCCATCACCTGAGCCATCATCATAGGTCTGCTTGACGAGCGCACTGGGGTTGCCAAAGCGAACATCTAGAGTAGCGTTGCTGGTCACTGGAGTAGGAGTTGGTGAGGATGAGACAGAGGGAGAGGGTTTTGGGGTAGCAGAGGCAGAAGTGGGCTTACTGCTCGCCTTAGCACTTGGTTTAGCACTAGTTTTGGGGCTAGCACTGGCGGTTGCGGTACTACTCGGCTCGGCGGTTGGACTAGCTATGATCGTCGGACTGGGAGAGGGGGTGACGCTAGCGACTTCTTTTTTGAGTTTGGCAAAGTAATATAGTCCTGCCAGGACAGCAGAAAGAATGACAACAACGACAACTCCAAAAAGGACTGGGATGATTGGCGAGGTTGACTTTGGTTTGCTGACTGGTAGCTCGGGAGTGGTATCGGGCTCGGTAAGAAGAGGGGGTGGCATGATGGGGGGCACTTTTTGCACACTAGGGGCGTCGCTTGAAAAGTTGTCCATGAACACTACTATAGAGCAGTTGCGAGCTGTTGTACAAGGTCCTTCGCCTTACGACTCAATTTTTCGGGGAACATGACTTTTAACTTAATATAAAAATCGCCGCGGGAGCTGCTTCTTAAGTACTTAATGCCCCTGCCGGAGAGCCGTATGGTGGTACTGGGTTGGGTTGAAGGCCTAATCTTAATAGTTAGATCACCGTCCAGTGTGGGGATCGTGGTTTCCCCACCAAGCAGAGCAAGTGTAAAAGGGATCTCGTGGAGCAAATATACATCGCTCCCCTCACGCCTAAACTTTGGGTGATCTTTGACACTAATGCTTATGTCAAACTCGTTGTAGCGAATACGAGTACCATCGTCGGCACCGGCAGGGATTTTGACAGTATAATTCTTCCCCTCATGGACAAAGCTTTTTTCTACCCCGTGCACGGCGTCCATAAACTCGATGGCGAGGCTATAGTGAGGCTTGGGTCTGTACTGACCACCAAAAGGATTTTGACCCCCAAAGAAACTTTCGAATATATTAAAGGGATCCTGGAACCCACCTTGCCCCTGACTGCCAAAGAGATCCTCAAAACCACCACCAGAACCATAGGTATAAGTAAATGGTCCGGAGCGATAAGATTGTCCACCACCAAAATCGCCAAAACCAGCAGAAGGATCAAAAGCGGCATGCCCAAACTGGTCATATTTAGCACGCTTTTCTTTGTTGCTTAAGACCTCGTACGCCTCGTTGATCTCTTTAAACTTGGCTTCGGCACCTTTGTCTTTGTTGCGGTCGGGATGCCACTGTAAGGCAAGTTTACGATAGGCACTCTTAAGTTCTGCCTCACTAGCAGATTTATTTACCCCTAAGATGTCGTAATAATCGCGTTTGGTTGCCATAGAGGAGATTATAAATACAACTGTAGCAGATGACAAGGGAGAGTGCTAAACAACCCGAAGAACACTGAGACTAGCGATTAGAGCGTAATCTGCAGGCGACAGTTCGTGCAAGTTACAAAGATCAATAGCTTCGAGAATACTGCCAAGTTGACGGGATACGGCCTGCGTGTCCGGATTGACACAGTGGTTTCGCCAGGCGAGGTTTAAGTTGGGTTTTTGAGCAAGTAAATACCGGTGTAGTTCTTTAGCACGGTCATCGGTAAGGCAGCGGCCATCAAATATTGTCACCTTACGTGTTAATTAGACAGTTTTTGATGAATAGGGTCGATAAGTTGGTGGTGTGTAGTTACTGGTTGTAGAGAGTTAATTCGTATGAGCTTTGAGTTTTTGTCAAAACTGTATGGGAGGTATGGTCAACCTCGACAAAAGTGTCTTTAGCAAAAAATCCAAAATGGTCACGAAGCACTGTGTGGATATAGCCAGAATGAGTAATTAATAGCACTGTTTGATTGTTGTGATTAGTTGATAAAAAACTGAGCATCTGGGCAAAGCGAGTGTGGACGTCGCGGAGCGATTCCCCACCGGGAATAGTCCAGTCTGGATCATGATGGTCGAGAAATTTTTCCCACTCTTTTGATCGGTTGACCTTAAGATCGTGCATTGTGTGCTCAGCGAAGCTCCCAAGATTACGTTCACGAATAAGCACATTGGGGGTGGCGCTGATACCGAGAATGTTGGTAATAATCTCGGCAGTTTCGCTGGTTCGTCGTAGATCAGAGTAGTAAATAGCATCTAATGAATATTTACTGAGCTTGGCGGCCGTGATTTGAGCATCCAATCTCCCCTCAGCGGACAAGCCAACATGATCGCTATCCCAACCCATTAAGCGATTAGATTTGTGGTCCGTGCTATTGTGAGAAGTATGACCGTGGCGCACAAAGATGATTTTGCTTGGCATGGCGTGAATTATACCCCATGACAATTAAGATAGCTTTTGTAGAGTGTGTTTGGTCTGGGGAAGGACGTCAGCTAGGAGGAGTGCCTGGTCTAGTGGGAACCACCGAGCTTCCTGGATCTCATTATTATCGGGGATAGGTGGCTGACTAGTATCTGAGAGGTGACATTCGCATTGTAGTGCGACAAAATGCTTTGATTTGTGAAAAGTGGGATCATTAACAAATTCTGCGACTTCGATAACGCGATCGAAGATGACAGCTATGCCTAGCTCTTCTTTTGTCTCTCTGATTACTGCGGCTTCAATCGATTCTCCCCATTCGATGTGACCACCCATCACCACCCACAACCCGGGCCATTTATAAGATTTTACTAGCAATATCTCGCCCTGAGTGTTACGAATAAAACATCCAACGACAACTTTGGGATACTTTTTATCCATAACTAATCTTAACACCTGAAATTTGCCTATATAGGAGTGTCATACGTACTAGTCGCGTGACACAGCAATAGTACTACTTGTATACCCCTTGGCGATGGGCGATGTGGGTTACCCAGACTTCTTTGTTTTGGATTACGTATAGTATTCTATAAGGCCATGCTCGCAGTGAATATAGTTCGCTCAATTTTCCAGTCAGTTTTTTACCTGCAAGATTGTCCTTTTCGAGAAGTGAAAGTCTTTTTTTAATTTTTTTTTGATTTACGACAGATATTTTCTTAAAATCTTTGATTGCTTGATCAGTCAAGAAAACCTGAACCA
>QEVC01000003.1:0-382 GCA_003576945.1 Candidatus Microgenomates bacterium | reverse complement strand
GTTTAGCAAGTGGGATGCCCCGTCGTTTTTTCGCCTGGCTAATTCCACGAGCGAGAGCTTTCTTATCCACTGTTGTCATGATTTCGGCAGTTTCTTCGAGTGACTCTAGTTCGTCGGCACTTAAGAGGACTGCCTTTGGCATACCAGAAACAGTCACGACAAAACGAGAGAGATTATCGGCGACATTACCAACAATAGTTGGGAGGTTGGCGCGCATTTGAGAGATGGTTAAGGTATTGTTCATACACTAAATGTACAATATTTTGTACACTGAGTCAAGACGTTGTTCACGTCGCATACATATTGGAATATTGCCTTGTAAATTGAGCAGGCGTTAGTGAACCAAGCGATTGGTGGGGTCGCACCTCATTATACCAGTGAA
>QEVC01000019.1 GCA_003576945.1 Candidatus Microgenomates bacterium | reverse complement strand
CTTCACTGGTATAATGAGGTGCGACCCCACCAATCGCTTGGTTCACTAACGCCTGCTCAATTTACAAGGCAATATTCCAATATGTATGCGACGTGAACATCACCTTGACGAATACAGTCAGTAGCTCTATCCTTAGTTAATATGTTCTTTTTGCGCAATCTTTGGCTATTCTTTCTGGATTTTCTTGAAACCATCGTCGTCTCACTCGCCATTTTTGCTGTTGTATATATTTTTCTCTTTCAACCACATCAGGTTGACGGCAAAAGTATGGAGCCAAATTTTCATAATGCCGAGTATATCTTGACGGACAAAATAAGCTACCGGATCAGTAGTCCCAAAAGGGGAGATGTCATAGTCTTTCACTCACCTCAGGACTCCGGAACAGACTTCATTAAGCGCATCGTTGGCGTGCCTGGCGATCTAGTCATGGTTAAAGACGGCCACTTCTACCTCAATGGGACTCGTCTTGACGAAGAATATATTAATGATCCCGGCAAAGTCGCCCCAGGGCGTTTTCTCCGCGAAGGCGCAACCGCCGAGGTGCCCAATGGTCAGTACTTAGTTATGGGTGATAATCGCCTTCATAGTTCCGATTCTAGGGAGTGGGGCTTTGTCCCTCGGACAAACATCGTCGGTCGGGCCTTTTTCCGTTACTGGCCAGTAGATGTCTTTGGTATTATACCCACTGCTGAGGCTGAGTTAACCATGGGCAACGTTAAGGGTGCTATCGATACAGCCAAGTAGCCTATGAGCTACTCGCTAAGGCTCGCTTCTATCCTCAATATCTCTAGTTATCTTTATCTTTTTGTCGCGAGCCTCGCCACGACTCCCACTCTCATTAAGTCGCTTGGCTTACCTGCATTTTCTACCTATGCTCTCTCCCTTGGTGTCTTGGCCCTCGCTACTTCAGTAGATCTTGGACTCTCTAGATCCGTGGTCTACTATCTCGCAAAATCCACTAAGATCAATGATAAAAAGACCATCCTTGCCTCTTCATTACTCCTCCATTCACTCCTCGGTTTTACACTAGCTGCACTCGCTATATTTTGGTTTTCCTGGTACGTCAGTCTCTTAATTTTTATTACTTTTATCATTAGTCACCATCAAGCTTACCATGAGTCAATCGGTAATTTTGGTATGGTCAATTTTCGCTCGCTTATCATCGGAACTACCAATACACTAGGAGCATCCTATCTGGCTAGCCTTGGGTATGGGGTCGACATTATCCTCTTGACTCTCTCACTTGCAACCACTTTAACTATTTTTATTCTTACTTTTAATACACCGAGATACAGTCTAAGAGATGCAAATCTGACTTCGCTTAAACTTGTCCTAATCTATGGCCTAAAGCTCCAACTCGGCAAACTAGTAAACGCAGTTCAATCCCAGTATCCCAAGTTCATTTTTGCATCAGTCCCCCTTGCACTCACTATTTATAGTCTGGCTAGTAGTTTAGTCGCCAAAGCAGCCGGTGCTGCGACTCAGATCGCGATCGCCTTCTTCCCTTATAGCATTACAAGCAGCAATGACTCTAAACACAAGAGATACTACACTTATACGCAAATTTCCCTCTTTATATTAGGCTTCATGGCGATTACTACTTACCCCTATTATGGTCAAAGCTTGCTTTATTGGTGGCTGCAAGATGGGGCTATTGTGACGCAACTTCACACATTTCTTTTAACCTATCGCTATTATGGCCTTCTGTTGGTCTTAACTCCACTGGCAAGCACTGTCCTCGATAGTCATAACCGCTCGGCCACCTCGTCACTCTACGCGCTTTATGCACTACTCATAGAAGTAGCTGTTGTACTCTACACACTGCCTCGATACGGCGTCTTAAGCATCGCATATGGAAGTCTAGTTAGCTTGTTGGTTATGGTACCTGTTCTCTTATATGCTACTCAAAAAAGTGTATCACCTGGCGATAATTAATTTCATTGAGTGCACGTTTTATAATTTTAATCGCGTCAAATAAGCGATGGCGATAAGGCTTATGACCACCTACTACCGCTTCCTGCGATTTAAGTTTTCGCTTTAAGCTAGCCTTATTCCAAGCTTCTTTGTTCCAGGCTACTACCACCACGTGCTTTGGGTTTAGCTCCGCTTCACGATCATATGGAGGAGAGATTCCAAAAACCACTTTTTGCCACTTATTAGGAATTAAAGTCGCTAAACCATATGGTGTATAGCGAAAGTAATCAGAAGGATGCATATGAATCGGGAAGTTTTGCTGTGAAGATAAGATGATTGCTCCATTCGGCTTTACTACTCTTGCGATCTCATCCGCGATTTTCCACGGATCCTCTGCATGTTCTAAAGTCTCGAGACAGATGATAAGGTCAAAGCTATGATTACGGTAGGGAAGGGAGGTGGCATCAGCTACGACGTCTACTCCAACTCCTTCTTGCATGTCCAGTCCCACGTAGCTACTATTTGGGAGTAATGGTCTTAAGTTACAGATTTCATCCTGGTTGTCGGCTACACGCGAGCCTATCTCTAGCACTTTCTTTGGTTCGCTCTTCATACTAGCCAAGATTATTTCTAGCGCTGCTCGCAGTTCTTTTGTCATGTGCCTATAATACCACTCATGAAGACTAAAGTATTTGCCCTACTCCTCAACTACAACAACAAAAGAGATACTGTAGAGGCTGCCCGATCGCTAAAAAACAGCGATTTAGGTAGTAATGTCGAAGTCATCGTAATCGATAACGGTGCAGTTGATCAGCAAAAGTTTTTTAATCAAAAGATCCCAGGATCAATCTATATTAAATCAAGAGGCAATATTGGCTTTGCCGCTGGTAACAACCAGGGGATCAGGTATGCTCTAGATCATAAGGCCACTCACATTTTAATCATAAATCCTGATGTCAGAGTCCCCAAGGTATTTATTAAGCCACTTCTCAATTCCTTCAAAATGCATAACCGAGCTGGGATCGTAGCTCCAGCGCATCAAGAACCTGGAAATCCTAACTTTGGACTAGGCGGTCGCATTAATTGGCAAAATTGTAGTTTCCCCCATGATAATGTCCCTACACTACCAACCACTGATCAAAAATCCGATCTTCTTACCTTTGCCTGTGTTCTCATTAAATCTGAGGTATTTAAGAGAGTAGGGTTATTGGATGAACGCTATTTTCTTTACCTAGAAGACGTCGATTACTGTGTAAGTACTATTCGCTCTGGCTACGAACTTTGGCTAAACCCCAATGTTTGTGTGACGCACAAAACCTCATCTTCATTTGCTGATAACCGTGGCAAAATCAAGTTCAGTTTTAAAAGTAGTTTTATTTTTATCAAAAAATGGTATCGTTTCCCAAAAAATATTATCCCCATTCTCCATACTCTCTACTTTTATCCTTACACCTATCTCTTGTGGACGCTCAAACTATATAAACGAAAAGTCTTAGCCTATGTTCTATAACCTGGGTCGTATTCTCGGAATGGCAATTCTCTTTGGAGGCTACGCCTTCTTTGGTCAACAAACTGCGCTTGTAATTACTCCTATTATTTTGAGTTTATTTTTACTCACAATAATTATCCCACTAAATAAAAATTTAAAAATCACCAGCGCCAGTAATACGGGGTAACATTAATTTTTTCAACTTGAGATGCCTTACTCAGATTGCCAGCACGATCTGCCGCGGTAACTTTAACATATATATGCCTAACTTTTGGTGTCGGTAGCCAGAGCCAGTTATCCCTTGTCTCAATTTGATTGGTCAGAGAACTCTTGTCTGTTCCCCAATTGACTATATACTTTGTCGCATCACGACTAGGTGTCCAGCTGATCAAGCTAAAGGGGCGCACCCCTATGCCCCAAACATGCTTTACCCTACCAGGAGGTCTTAGGTCTATATTGGCAGGGTTACTTGTGAGGTTGTGGGAAGCGCAATTATTGTATTTATCACATACCAACACATTAACGCTACAAGTTCTATTTTTCCCTTCTCTACTTATTGTGCAGGTTGGTGATACAAAATCACTCGGCATGTTTGGATCAGCAAAGCTAAAAGTGGCGATTTGAGGTTGGTTATACCAACCAGTAAATGAATTTGTTCCGGTATAACTAGGTGGGGTCGTATCTAGCTCGCTAATGGTGGGGTCAGTCCCATCAGGATTATAACTCACTACCCAGTTGCTAGATCCTGGTGTGACTGGTTGAGTTGTCACATCCACATTACCATTAGTATCATAAGAATATATCTTAATTGGTCCTTCATCTGATTTAGTATTACTTACAGTTAAGGTGTAGTCACCAGCAGATGGTTTGGGTATATATAAGATACGACCAGGTCCTGTACCTCCACTACCAACATCATCACTAATTTCTTCATCATACTTTGTCCCTACGGCGCTACCCGAATACGTTGCATTTATATCTATCAAGGGATCAGTAACTATCATGATGTAAGACAGATCTGTGTTACTAGGATAGTATGTATTTACACTTCTAATTAACTCAGACTTTAGTTTGCTACTCCGAGTTGCGTTATTGGGGTCGTTTAGTAGGTAGCTGTCCTCACTCTGATCAAATAATGTAACAAAATGTCCACCCTCATCAATGATAGGGAACAGTCCTGCAGTCAGCTCATCACTCGGCGAGGCAAATGACTTTGTAAACTCTAGATCTTTGTCCGCATGACCACTTTCTCGTGACTCACGTGTCATTCGACTGATCGCGAGCCAGTTAAGTAGACCATTACCAATATATCCATCTGGCTGGGATAACAACCAGCCATTTATCTTATCAGGGTTAGCCTCATCTCCATTTGGCATCTTTACCCCATACTCTCTCAGTACCATCGCAACCGATGTAATGGCACATCCCCACCTCTCGATCGTATTTGCTTGATCGCCTGCCCACACACTAGCATTGTCATACGGCAGGTCTTTCCACGCAGGGTCCCGCTGAGAGAGGTAAGGAAATGAGGGCACAGCTACAGCATTATTAATTTGTATTCGATCGATCTCAATTACAGGCCACGAACTAGTCGTGGACACAATATCAGGGTTCCCAAACCACAAACTGTCAATTTGTTTACTACTATTTGTTGTTCCTTGAAATATATCGTCAAGATATATTTCGTACATTCCAGGACTTCCTGATATTTTAAGATTATGTAACCCAGTCTGGTTAAATATCTCACTATGGATGAACGGATACATGCCAAGTCGTAGTTTAGGTGGAGCCCCCCAGTTCCAAGTCCACACTATTGAGTTACTTCCTACATCATAATTATTTCCATTTACTGGGTAATTGTCATCAACGATTATTCCAGCTCCAAAAATTCCAACATATGAGTATCTGAAGTCTATTGATATACTCTCTACTTGTTCATCCATATGTTCATTTTTCAAAGATACATACGGGAAATGTTTAGCACTACTTGGTGCCGAAAGTATGAGTTTTCCAGATTCGACTACGACACTTCCTGAGTTAGTACTTACATTATAATTATCTAATGACGATTGAGTGTTAAATTCATCTACAAACGCAAATGCATCACTGGGGTAAAATAACCCTAGTACCACAAAGCAAACCGACTTGAGCAGTAAGTTTTTCATTGCTTATAGCGATAATACTAACATAGATATAGCCTGTCAATATATGAAAAAAATAGCAATTATTAGCAACTTACCTAGTGGAGGTGCGAGGACAGTATTAAATAGTACCAAGGAATACTTAAGTCAGAAATACTATATTGAAGATCTAGGAAAATTAGTTGAGAGTGATAAAGTAAAGGGGTTTATTAGGTACTATTATTCCGTCATACAGGAAATAATATACAACTACAAAGTTTCAAAATTAATTAATCGAGAATTTGACATATTATTATCCTATCAGTCTTGGTTAACTAAGTCACCGATAATATTTCCATTTATAACTATACCAATTGTGTATATATGCCATGAGGTCCCGCGCGAACATTATGATACTCAAGTTACTTCAAAACACACTATCAAAGAACAAATCATTAATAGGATATTATTGTATCCAATTAAGTTAATAGATCGATTAAACCTACGGTTTCGCAACCATAATCTAGAAATAGTTACTTTGTCTAAGATTTCAGGAGATATGATAAGCAAGACATACAACATCAAACCCATAATAATACACCCAGGAATTTCATTAAAAGGATATGGTAAATATAGTGGGTATAACAATAGACACAATCAGGTAATTACGGTAGGGGCAATTAATAAATATAAGAATCAGTTATTCATTCTTGAATCTATAGCCCTAATACATAGCGAGGAACGACCAAAAGTAGTCATTGTAGGAAATGGTGGTGATGCTCAGTATATAGACGATTTAAGAAATTATGCACGTATTAAATCAATCAAGATCGACATAAGAATAGGGATAAGTAAAGCAAGCCTAATTAAGTTGTATAAATCCTCTTATGCGTTAATGTATGCCCCTGTAAACGAACCATACGGGTTAGTCGTACTAGAAGGAATGAGAGCTGGATTACCAATAATTGCAGCTAAGGGGGGCGGTGGTTACGAAGAAATTATTGACTCAAGCAATGGCTACATTATCAGACAAGACGCCAAACTATGGGCAAGAACGTATACGAAGCTTTATAAAAGAAGAGCATTGTGGGAGAAATATTCTCAACAGAATTACACTGATAGTATGAATTTTTCAGACTTAAAGTACGCACAAAAAATCACTAGATTAATAGATAAATTGATATGACCACCTACATCATTCGTGCATCACACGCCAACCAATTCGAGTTACAAAATTACGAACCTCTACTAAAGTCGCAGGACATCAGACTCGTCACGTCTCTCCGACCTCTCACTCCCACTCACATGCCTACCACTCAGTTGTGGTCACCGACAGACCTCCCCAACTTCCCATTTCGTCGCCAACTCTTTAACCGTCTATTCGGTGGGGAACAATGGTTGATAGGTCTGGAACAAGTCATAACTACTAACCCTGGTCCTCACATCCTCCATACCGCCGAGACTTATACCCCGTACACCCACCAAGCAGTCCAACTCCGCCAAAAAGGAATAATCAAAAAACTAGTATGTACTTGCTGGGAAACGATGCCTCACAACAACGAAAAATTCAGACGCCTTCGTCGCTGGAAACAGATGGCTTACGAAACAGTAGATCTTTTCCATGTCACGACCGAGCGTGCCAAGAAGGCACTCATCACCGAGGGTGTTTGCGCCCACAAAATAAAAGTGATCCCCTACGGTGTAGATTTGTCACGGTTCCACCCCATACGTGGCACGAGCCGTAGACCTAAACCAGTAATCGTTACCGTCGCGCGTCGTGTACCCGAAAAAGGCTATTTTTTATGGCAAAAAATAAAAGAAGAGCTTAGGGAGATTGCCGATTTTCGCTGGGTGAGTGGATTACCTTACGCCGATATGCCTGCAGTCTATGCGGAGTCAGACATTTTTTTCCTCCCCAGTCTCACGACATCCACCTGGGAAGAGCAGTATGGTATGGTCCTACTCGAAGCAATGGCGAGTGGTCTACCTGTAGTCACTACCAACACTGGGGCGATCCCTGAGGTTGTGGGAGAGGCCGCGCTAGTTCTCAACCCCACCACTTACCATGATCTCGTATCACCACTTAAGGATCTGCTTACCCAACCGAGGTTGAGGCAAAAACTTGCCAAACTCTCTCTCGCTCGCGCGCGCGATCTCAGCCACCTTGTCGCCTCCGCAAGACTAACCTCCCTCTACCACTAGCGACATCACGTTAGAAATATGTTTAAATAGTAACATGCCCGATACACTAGTCTCTAATCTTCCTCCCCAAACTCCACTCCCTAATATCCCCGCCCAGGCGCCGGCCGTGCCGTCACCCACGCTCACACAGCCCTCACCTCGCCGTCCATTCTGGCTATTTGCTGTCTTAAGCATCGTTCTGCTTTCGGCCGCGACTTATTATTTTGCACATTTTCTCAATCCTCCCAACAATTCCGCCCCCTCGTCACCCACCCCTTCCACTCAACCTGAAGTTGTCATCGAAAATACTGGACTGATTGTCTCCGACTCACGGGACAGTCTTGTCTACATCAAAAATACTTCGACTGACTCCTCCAAAGTTACCAATGAAGTATGGTTAATCAATCCGTCCACTCGTCAAGAGCAAAAACTAGATCTGCCTGTTGTAGCCGAAGCCTACAAACATCCCGCCTCAACCGAGGTCTGGTACCGCGTTCAGGGTGATCAAATCGGCGAAATTCGAGTCCTAGACCTCAGTAGTGGCCAAGAGCAACGCTATACCCCTATCACTCACCCTCAAGTTAATGTATATGAGCAAATTGGGCTAGGTGGAGCTGACAAGATCTCCCCCGATGGTAAATGGGCCTTTATAACGGTCGAATACTATGAGGAGTGTCCCCCTCCTTCTCCGTTCCCTAGTGGGGTCGAGGGAGGTTTTGGCCCCTGTATGCCAGACGAAAACCTCGAATATCCTTATGGCGTCTATCTTTTTGAGCGAGCCAAAAACAAAGCAACTCCGCTCGATTCTGGTTTTGTCAGACTCTCAGATTGGGATCCAGTCAATCAGACCCTTTATTACATTAATGGCGACAAACACGCCACTTACAAAGTCGATCTAACCAATCGCAGTCGCGAAATCATTGACTCTAGCTCCGATTTCGGCTACTTTACTTACCCACTTCTTAAGTCCAACCAACTCCTGCGTTTTACAGGTCAGACCGGGAGTAGTACCGGGAAGGCTTATAGTGAAGTCGCGATCCTAGATCTCGCCACCCAAAAAAAGGAACCTATTGATGGCGAAGATAGTTGGGCCGAGATCCAACCCTTTTTGTCTGCCTCACCTAACGAAACCCATTACTTTATTACCCGCTCTCCGTTTCTCGAACCTCACTCGAGCGGCCGGCGCAAAGAGGTGATTATCAGCTACAATCCACAGGACAAATCCCTTACTCCCTTCACTCCTTCAGACGAAAACGTGAGTATCCGTCCACTAGGATACTGGATCAGCGATACCCATTTTGTCGCTCAGTCAAGCACGATCGATATCAACGATTCCTCTAAAACTGAGTTTAATCTCGTCCTTCTCGACTTCACCGACACGAGCGTCACTCCGCTCACGACACATGGCCGTGTCTTTAGTTTTGGCGGACAATAAATAATGTCGGGGTTATGTTAAAGTAATACTACTGCCCTATGAAAAAAAATACCAAAACCAAGCGTGTTAAAAAAACAGTAAAGAGCCAACATACTGGCTTAGCACTGCTTTTATGTTTTCTAGTCGCTGGGGTCGCAGTTGCCATCTCGCTTAGACAAATAGCACTAGAACGAAGACTAACGAAGAATGCTGTTGATCTAAGCAGTGTTTCCAAGGTTGCAGGAGTCTATACTGTCACAACTAATGTTGGCAAGCTGACTAACAGAACTATAACTATGACGTTTACCCCAGATCGCAATGTTAAATTAGTATCTAAAATTCAAGGTGAAGATAAAGTTCAAGAACTTTCGGGTAATTGGAGCGGCGATAGCAATGGAACAATTATCACAAGTTTTAAAGATAGGGTCTATGCCTTTAGCTACATTCCAGATGGTAAGGGAACTCTTCGACTACTTAACCCCGATGTTGAACTTTGGGGAGCTGCCACCCTCACTCTCACTCGCGAGTAATACTAGTCAAAAACGACACTTCCGATATACGGCATTGTTCGATACATCTCATCATAATCTAGATCATATCCCGCAACAAAAGTATTTGGGATTTCCCATCCGATATACTTAACAGGCACCTCTACCTCTCGTCTACTTGGCTTAGATAACAAGGTCAAGGTTTCTAGACTCTTTGGCTCTTTAGCCTTTAAGATCTCAATTGCCGAAGCCAGTGACCTACCAGTGTCTACAATATCCTCCACTATTAAAACGTGTCTGCCCTTTATCGAGTTTTTAAGCTCTTTCGTAAAAACTACTCGCCCTGTACTATCTACTCCGCTCTCATAACTACTAATTCCGATGTAATCTTTATGGACTGAGGTGGTAAGTCCTGCCTTCCAAAGCGCCCGAGAAAAATCAGTCAGCAGTGCCGCCCCTCCATGTAGAATCCCAATCAAAACAAGCTCTTTGTCCAAGTAGTCTCTGGCAACGACTGCTGCTAGTTCTGCGATCTTTTCTTGAATTTGCTCTTCCGTAAATAGTATGTCAATGTGATGAGGTTTCACCATAATTTAGTATACAATAAGAGCCATGCCAAATTTAGTCACTTGTCCCTCTTGCGGTCATAGTTTTTCACCAGACGATATCCTAACTCATGAGATCGAGGTCGAACTAAGGGGCAAAATCGAAGCCGAACTAAAAGAAAAAGCGGTAAAAGCTGCCCGCACCGAGCTAATCGATAAAGAAAATCAGATTAAAGAACTCAAGGAAAAAGCAAGGGTTGCTGAAGAAGCCGAGCTTAAGCTACGTAAAGAAAAACGAGAAATCGAAGAAGCTAGAGAAAGGTTTGAACTCGAAAAAACTCGAGCGCTGGACGCTGAAAGGCAAAAAATTAGAGAAGATGCAGAAAAAGCCATTCTGGAAAAGGAAAAATACAAAATAGATGAATACGAAAAGAAGCTCCGCGATATGCAATCAGCCCTCGTGGAGGCTCAAAGGAAGGGGAGTCAGACTAGTCAGCAACTGCAGGGGGAAGTCCAGGAACTCGATCTCGAAAACACGCTTCGTAGGCTCTATCCCTATGATGAAATTGGCGAAGTTAAAAAAGGCGAAAATGGGGCAGATATTCGGCAAGTTGTAAAAACAGATAAAGGTACGATCTGTGGCAAAATTCTTTGGGAGAGTAAACGCACCAAGAGCTTCTCAGAATCTTGGGTCAGCAAGCTCAAGGAAGATATGCGCAGGGATACTGCCCATATAGGCGTGATCGTCACCCAGGCTATGCCAACAGGAGTCACAGATCTCATTACCCAGATCCAAGGAATCTGGATCACAGTGCCAGAGGCAATTACTCCACTCGCCGCACTCCTACGCAAAAACTTGATTGACGTAGCAAGGGAGCGTCACGTTGCCGCCCACAAACAAACTACTGCCGAAAGCCTCTATGATTACGTAACCAGTAGTGTCTTTATCCAGAACGTCGAGCGCATGCTCAGGGTTTACTTAGATATGAAGGCAACCATCGCCAAAGAGGCCGCTAGTGCCGAGCGCAGCTTCAAAGCGCGCAACATGCAGGTCGACATCCTCATATCAGGTATTAGTGGGATCTATGGTGATATGCAGGGTATTGCCGGTAGTAGCTTGCCGAGCCTACCCTTACTCGAAGATAAACAACCATGAAAATTGCTGTAATTATCCTTCACTACGGTCTTATTAAGACTACCAAGGATTGTTTAGAGAATCTAAGTTCAAAAATTGAGGATCATCAACTAATTTTGGTCAATAACAGCGCAGACGATATTACCTCACTTTCTAAAATCATTAAGAATACCATTCTTATCGACAATCGTAAGAATCTAGGTTTTGCTAAAGGTGTAAACCAGGGCATCACACGAGGATTGAAAGATAAGGATATTGGTGCCTTTTTCTTAATGAACAACGATCTTCGGCTTACGCATGGCGGTTTTAATCAGCTCATCTTAGTTTTAAATAAAATACCTACAGCTGGTATTGTCACTCCGATCCTTCATCACCGCGGAGGCTATGATTGGGGGGGTAAATTTAATAAATGGACGGGGATGGTCAAACATAAAAACTGGGACAACAAACCTAAGACTATCCAGTCCGCAGAACACGTAGCGGGTGCTGCCATGCTGATTAGACGGAAGTTAGTCGAAAAAATAGGCTTATTTGACGAGCGATTTTTCCTATATTTTGAAGACCTGGACTACTGTCTTCGCGCGCATGATGCCCGCTTTACCATTCACATTACCCCAAATGTTGAGGTTGAGCACGCAGTCTCAGCCGGGAGTAATAGCGTGGCTCGGACCAAATACCAGTGGCTCTCTCATTTTCGCTTTGTGAATAAGCATCTGGGGAGACACGTTTATCCCACCGCTTACTTTTATACTGTTTTTATGTATCCGCTATTTCTAGTCAAAAGCTTCATTGCTCGCTAATATTATTTATGCAAATCCCAAATCTTACCATCCTCACCCTTAACACTCCCAACATCAAAGACTTTTCCGCTGCGCGCAACAAATTACTCTCCGATGTAACTACGGATTGGGCACTCTTTGTTGATAGTGATGAGGTAGTATCTCCTGATTTAGAAAAAGAAATAAAAACTCAGATTACAAATCCAATGTCTACTTACTACAGCGCCTATCGTATTAGGAGACTCGATAATTTTCTAGGGACGAGGCTAAAACACGGTGAAACAGGTAACGCTCACTTTGTTCGCTTAGCCAAAAGAGATTGGGGTAGCTGGCAAGGTACAGTTCATGAAAAGTGGGTAGGGAAGGGCCTGGTTGGAACCTTAAAGAATCCCCTTCTTCACACCCCACACCCTACACTCAGCAGTTTTGTCGACAAAATTAACAAATATTCTAGCCTTGCAGCCAAAGAAAGATTTGATAGTGGTATCCGTAGTAGTTTTGTCCAAATTATTTTCTATCCAATCGTAAAATTCACTCACAACTATTTGCTTAAGTGCGGATTTTTAGATGGAGTCCCTGGCCTTATCCACGCCATTATGATGTCTTGGCATAGTTTCCAGACTCATACTAAGAATTATTTGCTATGGCATCAAAAATAACTAAACTATTCCTAACTATGTTAGTTATTTCTCTTGGTTTCGGGCAGCTCCTTAGGTTCGCAATGTCAGGTATCCCGATCTACCTGCACGATCTCCTGGTTGCTGCCATATTATTGACCAACGTAAGAAGCCTTCCTGCAGTCTTAAAATCTTTTAAAGTATTAAAAATATTTATCCTAGGTATCTTAGTCTCTAGCCTTTCAGCACTATATTTGTATCCCTTAAGTAGTCTCCTGGTCCCATCCCTATACTCACTCCGCCTACTTTCCTACCTATCACTATTTTTCTTATTAAAAAATAGTAACTCAAAAATATCACAGAATTTCTTTCTCGCTGCTAGTCTAATTACCACTGTGATCGGCCTTACGCAATATTTACTACTCCCAGATATGCGCTGGGCACAGTATCTAGGTTGGGATGATCACTTAAACAGACTAACTCTGCCACACTATGACCCTACCTTTACTGGGGTCATGTTGATTCTCACCTTACTCACCTTACCCTTCACCACCCACCGATATCGCAATATACGATATTCTATATACGATATTCTAATACTACTCTCTATCCTACTTACCTACGCGCGCTCCGTTTGGCTCTCAATCCTTATGACCATACTCACGATGTCTAAATCTCTCAAATACATAATTATCTTTACAATAATTTTTGTGCTTGCCATTGTCGCGCTTCCCGATCGCTTTGGGGAGGGCACTAACCTCCTCCGCACCTACAGCATTACTTCTCGCGTAGGCAGCGATTTAGGATATGTCAAAAAATATAGCTGGTCGCTCCTAACCGGTCGTGGGCTAAACACAATTATTCTGGATCAAAAAGCGGGGATCTTGCCTAACCATGCAACTGGCCCTAACAACAGTTATCTTTATCTACTCGTGACTACCGGAATCATCGGACTATTGGGGTGGGGGATATTTATGAAATCACTCTATAAAGATTCAGTTAACAAACCGATGTTAACCTTTTTCTTTATCGCTTCACTCTTCAACAATGTGATGTTTTACCCCTTCGCACTCCTCTGGATTTTACTCGCTGAGCTTATGGTTCCCAACGAAGCTTGATCGTGGTAACAGACTCGTTACCTGCTGGATCTACTGCCTTGATCGCAATTTCCTGATCACCTTCTACTAGTTGATAAGGAAGATTAAATTTACCTTCACTCGTCAGTATCGCCATCCGCTCGCCGATATAAACCTTTGTCCCTTCTTCATTTACACCACCCACAAAAGTAGTTATTCGTTGAGAGGTTCCGCGCATCACATCGCCGTCGCGTGGTGAATCAAGCGTGACAGTCGGTTTATCGTTATCTAAGATTATTGTGTACTCCTTAGACTTTTCGCTCATCATCCCTTGCTGGGTTGAAGTGTATGCGTAAACTGAATTTGTGCCATTTGAGATTGGTACGTTCTGAAATGAAAACGTGCCGGACTCTGATGTTAGTTTGCGTCCTATCTCAGCCCCGTTCAAATACATCACAACATCAATTCCTGGCTGCGCGTAGCCATTTATTGCAACAGTGGCACTATGTGTTGCTTCGGGTATATCCGAAATGATCGGGGGTGTTGGCTTTAGCTCATACTTAGTTGACTGTGTTGAATCTGTAGAGATTAGATTTCCTGCTAGCCGCGCGAGTGCAGGTAACCCCCAAAAAATAGTAACCAACACCAAAGCAATTGCTGTTATCAAAAGCCAAGCGCCTTGTTTCCCAGCTCGACGACTTCTAATTCTTTCTAATCTTGAGCTCATAATAGATTGAGTATAGCACTTATTGGAGCCAGGACAGGGGATCGAACCCTGGACCTGCGGTTTACGATACCGCCGCTCTACCAACTGAGCTATCCTGGCAGCGTCTAGAGTATAATTCTAACATGTAGATGGGACTCTGATCAGCTAGTTAGCTATTTAAAACTCTAGCTACTTAGCAACTACCACTAGATTCTCCCCATTTAGAACATCTGATTTACTCCCATCCCTATCAGCGTAAAAGATCTCTTCAACTGTGAGCCCTGCATCAGTGCATAAAGTCATCAGCTCCGGTAGCTCATATGCGACGCAGTACCTCTTCCAGGTCTTGTTATAAGGTACTTCGACATGCGACTCAAGGTGGTATTGCAAAAATCTCTCTTGCCACAGGTTCCAGACTGTTAAAAATACAAAACCTTCTTGCTTAAGGTGTTTTTTAATCTCACTTAGTACATATACTTGGTTTTCGCGTTTTGGGATGTGGTGTAGGACTGCCACGCAAAAAATTGCATCATACTGTTCGAGCCTTTCCCAGGCTTTAGGGTCAAGGATGTCGCCATAGCGAAAGTCATGGTCCGGGTGAAGCTGCTTTGCTTCATTAAGTAATGTTTCCGAAAAATCCGTTCCCAAATAATCGACCCCGCTTGGTAGTCCAGTTACTAGTTTGCCGTTTCCGCAGCCTAGGTCCAGC
>QEVC01000033.1 GCA_003576945.1 Candidatus Microgenomates bacterium | reverse complement strand
GGTCAGCGATGAGCGTTAAGTCGTAACAAGGTATCCGTTCTGGAAGGAGCGGATGGATCACCTCCTTTCTAGGAGTAACAAAGGGGAATCACGACCCCGCCCTGTATGGGGAAACAAGTTACGTCACAGTTTTTTAAATGGCTAAACTGTTTAAACAATTAACCATTTCTCAATTCGAAATCGTGTGCTACCATCTCTTTGCAAAATTTAGACAACAGTCTGGGTTTTTAACGTTTCCACCTAACTGGTCTGACCATAAAAGATCCATGTGGATCATCTGCGGCAGCTTGCCCAGTATGTGTGGGTAAATGGCTAACATAATGTGTTTCTTGCTTACTAGTCTCTCGATTTTTTAAGATTGCCTGAATTACTGGACACGTATCTGGATCGTGTTTACACAATGCCACCATCGCATCTGCCCATCCTATCGCCTTATCCCCATCAACTGGGCAGTATAACAAGTGATCAGCTCTTTCTATTAACGCCTCAGCCGATGCACAAAATCGAACCATTGACGGCGATTATAGTACAATAAGCAGAAATTACCTATACCCTGTACGGGTCACATACATATTGCACTCTCAAGTAAAACTTTTAAGTGCGGCCATCGGGGTTTGTGTACGGGTCACATACATATTGCACTCTCAAGTAAAACTTTTAAGTGCGGCCATCGGGGTTTGGTAGTTAAGTGAAGCGTGTGGCCTAACAAAATTGTACCACTCAAGGTATTTGGTTAACTTGGCTGTTGCAGATTCTCTGTCACACCACCACTCTCTTGTCCTCTCGACGTGTTCCTCTTGAAAGGTGCGGTTAAATCTCTCAATCACTCCGTTGATCCTGGGAGACCTGGGATAGCTGAACTTATGTTTGATTTCTAAGTTGTCTAAATATTCATGAAAGTCACCCAAAAACTCACTCCCGTTATCGGTTTGGATCGTGTGAACTTTGATCTTGTTGAGACTCATGAAGTGAGAGAGGACTGTGGAAGTATTCTTGGCAGAGGCGGTCTTAACCGCCTCTGCATATGCCACTTTTGTAGCTAGATCAATGATTGTGACAAATACTAGTTTGCTGGTATCAACCATCACGTGGACACAGTCAATCTCAACGTACCCTGGACTCACTATCTTTGGAGCGTATTTAACTCTTTCTCTCTGGAGTCTCAATCGTCTGGTGCGTTTCGTTTTCTCAAAGAAGTAGTTGTACCGCTTCACAATTTTGCCAATTTTCCCTGGGGAGTATGAGGCAATCCCGAGTGAGCTGGCATAGGCATCAAGGAGTACTTTTAACTTATACTTCCCAACCCTTCCGTATTCACTTCTAAGCTCTTTAATGAAGAAGACAAGGCGATCATCGACAAGCATTCGCCTTGTCCTCTTGGGACGAGTGGAGCGGGGAACAAGGGAAGCCAAACGTCCACTCTCACCCAATTTCTTTTTCCAATAATAGAAGGATCGCCTTGAGATCCCAAAAGCTGATATCGCTGATTTAACACCATACTTTGAACCATGCTCTAGAACATGGAAGTGAAACTGAGCTGGGTCACTGGACTCGTATTTAAGGGAACTGATTAATGTTTTCATTGCCCGATTGTACCCGGGCTGGAAACGAGGCAGCACATACCTCAACTTGGGAACATCTGACATATATCACTCCCTTCGGGAGTGCAATATGTATCGTGACTTATTCAGGTTTGGCGAGTTTCCAGAGGAGTTCGAAGATAGAGAGCTCGTGTTTCACAAAGTCGGGATTTTCGATCTCGACTCCAACAACTTCATGTCCCTGTCCGCCTTCGGCTGGCTTCGGCGAGACAGGCCAGTAGCTAACGGCATAGACGTCGTTATAGATCATGGTGTCGCCGGCGATAAAGAGCTTATCTTGGGGTAGCGTGCGAATGTTCTGAAATGACATCTGGTGAAAGCCAGGTTTTACATCTTTGAAAATATAATCGAGGGTTCTACTCGTGGGATTAGCGATTACGCGATCAGTTAGGTCGCGAGTGGAAAACTCGGAGACAAAACGTTTTTGGAACGGGAGACCAACCACTTCTACCCTACCAAAGACAGAATAACCTACGATCTCTTTTTTAGCGCGTAAACAGTTCCACATCATTTGGCGCATACCCTCGGGACCCTGGTAGTACCTAACCTCGGTATTTTTTAATTCCCCTACCCTGCGTTTGAGTTGAGATTGGAGCTCTGCAAAGGCAGTAGTCATCTGGGCGAGCTGGTCTGTCACACGGTGGACAAGTGGTTCGAGAGCAGAGGGAGGGACAGCCTGATACTGGGTAGATTTGGCGCGCAGTAGCGTGGTCACTAATCCCTTACTGGTCAAGCGAGCGAGGGTGTCATAGATACTGGTGCGAGGGATGGCGAGAGTACGGGAGAGAGTGAGAGCTGTTTGGGGTGGATTTTCGGCTAAGTAGAGATAAAGCTCGGCCTCGAGGGCGTTGAGACCCAAGATCTGGAGATTGCTGATTTTGTCGTGGTTGTCGGACATAGGCGACGACAAGTATACAGCGAGGATTGCCACGTGTAAACTGCGCGGGATTATCAAATATGTAGGTAAATATGTTGCAAGCTTATCTTGAAAGAGAGCATATAAAAGCGGCTGAAGTTATTGGGAAAATAGTGGAACGTCCTATAATGACTCGTGAGGCGACTGGTATAAGGGGTGGTGAACGG
>QEVC01000032.1 GCA_003576945.1 Candidatus Microgenomates bacterium | reverse complement strand
CACAAGAGTATACCAGGGGAGGTCGCGCCTATCGGCGCGACTAAAACGCTAGCGAAACAAAACCCCTACAATGTCAACTAAATTGGTGAAACGTTAACAAGCATGTAAGTACATATTTATTTATAGGGCTAATATGGTACACTTTCCATTATTGCGACATAGCGAGAATTTATGTTGTCTCTTAGTATACTCGTTGCACCCTCAGGATTAAAAGAAAGTGTTGAGCCTCTTGAGGCAGTGAAATGTATTTCCGCTGGTATACGAAAAGTATTCCCAAAAGCAACCATTTATGGCATCCCTATCGTAGATGGTGGCGAAGGAACAACAAAAACATTAGTTAAGCTAACTAAAGGAACATTAATAAAAACAACAGTAACAGGGCCTGTAGGCGAACAAGTGAATTCATACATAGGGATACTTGGGGGTAATGGACCAAAAACTGCGGTTATAGAAATTGCGTTAGCTGCTGGACTTAGACTGGTACCTTCGAATAAAAGGAATCCGCAATTAACAACGACTTACGGAGTTGGAGAGTTAATAAAATTAGCACTCGATAATAAGGTCGAGAAAATTTTATTAGGATGTGGAGACTCTGGTACTAATGATGGAGGAATCGGGATGGCTCAAGCTCTAGGAGTAATTTTGAAGGGCAAAAATGGAAAAGAATTGGAACGTGGCGGAATTGAGTTATCTAAACTCAACTCAATTGATATGTCAAAACTTGATCCTAGACTGAAAGAAATTCAAATAGATGTAGCGTTAAATGCGAACAATATTTTAACTGGTCCTAATGGTGTCGCAAGAGAATATGGACCTCAAAAAGGTGCAAACTTGAATCAAGTTGAGGAAATGGCTCAAGCATTTGATAATTTTGCAAAAATTGTCCTCAAAGACATAGGTGTAGATGTGGCATTAATAAAAGGTGGTGGAGCCTCTGGTGGATTAGGTGCGGGACTTTATGCATTCTTGGGTGCAAACTTACGTCCTAGGTTTGATCTTGTTTTACAATATCTCGGGCTTGAGAACGTCTTACCAAAAGTCAATCTAATCGTAACCGCTGAGGGATCAATCGACTATCAAACGCCAAAAGGTAAAGTTCCTGTATTGCTCGCAAATATAGCTAAAAAATACGATATTCCTGTAGTTGTACTTGCTGGAATAATTGGAGAAGGAGCTAGAGATAATTATACAGCTGGTATTTCTGCTTTTGAAAGTATTATGGATGGTCCTACATCTTTAGAAAATGCAATTAAAAATGGACCTATCTTATTAGAGGCTGCAAGCGAAAGACTCATGCGAATTCTAAAAATTGGTATTCAATTAAAATAATTGAAACATTGTACATAAACAAACTCAGTCGTATCTACCTTTCCGGGTGGAGGGGTCTGGGGAGGAAACCCGCCACGCCAATATAAATATCCCGCCGTCGAGGTCGTGAAACGACCTATACCGCCTGTTTTTGCCGTCAGGCAACTGTTGATGTGTTCGCCTCTCCCGCCTCGCTACAATATGGAGTTTTTATCTTCATCTGGCGGGCGTCCCAAAAATACAAAAGTGCGTGCGGGAGAGGGCACCATTTGCAAGGGTTCATACAATTTTGAGATTTCGGACACAATCATCTTGATTGTGTTATAAAATGAGTTCTGACTTTGTTATACAGAGGCTCCAAATCACAACAATTTTGAAAGCTCTCCCTGTTTTTCAGCGAATTTCAACGTATTTGTGCTAGAGTCAGAGTATGGGGTCAACTACTGCCAAAACTGTCCAAGAATATGTTGAGCTCCTAACAGGAACAGAGCGGGAAATTGGGAGTGAGCTTACACAAATAATTACCCGCGTGCTGGAGGAAGCGAAGATTAAGATCTGGCATGGTTCACCATAATCGTAATTATGAGACCGACAAAGGAGAAGAGGTAGAGATAGAGCAACCGGAGAAAAAATTTTATAGCTTAACCTACTCGGTCGAGGTTTTTGACCATGTATGACCCTACCCTAGCATAACCGAGAGCCCGGTAGTACTCCCGCGTCCCAATACTGCTGATGACTGCGATCTTTTTATAGCCTGCGACTTGTGCGATATTTTCGGCTTCTTGCATTAATCTTTTGCCGAGACCTTGGTGCTGAGTTTTTTGAGTTACCTTGTCCTTATGACTGAGTGTCTTACCATAGGTATGAATCTCGCGAATAATGGCACAGTCCGACAGTTCAGGAAAAAGTGGGCTACTTACTTCGGGGAGCCTGAGCCGGAGGAGCGAATAGAGTTTTTGATCTTTTTCATAAGTGAGTAGGTGCTCACTGCCTCCATAAGTGTTTAACTCACGCTTTATGAGCTCAGGGACCACATCATACTCCCCTGCCCTTACTTCGCGACAGCGGATACATTGACATGGAGTCCCCTCCTTGATTAATTCTGCTTCGACATACTGGCGCATATTGGTAGTGTGAGTCCCCGCAGCCACCCATTTGCGACTAATATCGCGAACCAAGCGATCGATACGGACGTACGGGGGAGTAATCTTACAGATATTTTTTAAGACATCTTTTAGAAGATCATCGCTGTAAGGTTGATACTCACCTCTTTTCCACTCTTCGTATAGTTCAGTTTTGGGGATAACCTGAGAAGGATAGACTTTTAGAAAGTCGGGCATAAAGCGCGGGTCTTCATACATGAGACGTGCCATCTCGACATCTTTTTCGGGACTGCTCCCGGGAAGATTAGGCATATAGTGGTAGCAAACTTTAATCCCAGCATCTTTTAATAGCCGTGTTGCCTCGCCGACGGCATCTAAACTGTGACCTCTTTTAACGCGCTTTAATATCTCTTCATTAAAAGCTTGCACTCCTACCTGCACCTTGGTAACGCCTAGTTCTCGAAATAATTTAACTTCTTTGGCATCGATCCAATCTGGCCTAGTCTCAACGCTCATCGCCACAATGCGTCTTTTGGCGGTTTCGTTGTAGACCTGTGCCGCTTCGAGTGTGTCGCTAACTACCCCGTTAATCGTGTCGAT
Source organism: Candidatus Microgenomates bacterium (assembly GCA_003576945.1). Classification (GTDB taxonomy): domain Bacteria; phylum Patescibacteriota; class Microgenomatia; order UBA1400; family UBA12108; genus GWF. The sequence continues at coordinate 658 of QEVC01000032.1, read as the reverse complement.
CATGTCTTTAAAGAAACTCCTTTTATAACTCTCGGGATAACTACCAAAGGTGCCACCAATGACAATAAGCTCGATTTTATCGGTCACATGACCAGTTTCTTCTAATTGTGTTAAGCGTGACTCGATTTGTTTTTTAGGATCGAAATTCATCATTTTGGCACGCGCCGCGGCTGGCTCGTCACTGAGGTAACTTTTGGGCATTCCTAACTCGAGAGGGCAAAAAGTACAGAGACCTGGGCAGGTATACGCCTTCATCATGACTGCAAAGGGGGTGACGCCAGAGAGAGTCCGTACTTCGCGGGTAGTTAACAGACGGAGGAGATCGGGATTACTTTTTAGCGTCCCACTCTTAATTAAAGCTAAATAAACAGCGCGAATATCTGAATCCCTTGGAGTTTTGCCCAAGGCCTTGCCCAACACTCTTTTGAGAGCGGCTAGAGTGTGTGGGGTAAGAAGTGTAAGATTAGCGTATATGAGCCCGGATAATGATGTCATAAAAAGTGTGCAAGATTTTTATAACCAAGCAGGCGTTCATTTTAGCAGAACCAGACAAAAAACCTATGGGAGTAAGAGTAGTAACTGGCGGGTAACTGATAAGTATCTGGCATTATTAAAGCCTGGGCAAAGCATACTAGATATAGGTTGTGGGAATGGGAAA
>QEVC01000018.1 GCA_003576945.1 Candidatus Microgenomates bacterium | reverse complement strand
GGTGTTGGCTGTACGCTACTCTCGTTTGAAAGTTACTCTAATCGCGGCAGCATTGACTCTCCTCAGCGCCGCGCATTTTGGCTACGTCTATTTTGGTCTCTACCCAGTAGAGAGTTCACGGGCCTACTTTTTTGGCGATCGTACTCTCGGCACTTATTTGTCCCATCGGAGTAGTGAGCGGATCCTTGTCATCGACCCCCAACCTCGCTATATCATGAGTTACCTAGTCTTAACTAATCCAGATATCACGCGTGAAGTTATCGCTCCCTTAATCGGTCGCTACGACGTCGGCGAGGAGAACAATATCTATACGCTTGGCAGCCTAACCATTCGCCGTGACTGCCCGGCGACCCTAACTGAGTCATATGACACCGTTATCGTCGACTTTACCTTAGTTGAAGGGTTGGATCAGTGTCCACCCCTGCTCGCCCTGCAAGTCAATAATCAGCTGAGTGTCCGCAAAATTGTTGATCCCCTGGACAGTGGTGTAATTAAGTATCTCTACAACGACAAAATCTGTGACGACCTCACTCTCTCACCTTACTTATCCCTGGATAAGGTTAAGGATTTTGGACTAGAGAAGATGTCTAGAGTACAATTCTGTTCTAGGTGGATTATTGCCAACTAAGCTTAACTTTTATGAATTTTCTCAAAAAACTCAGTCTACCCCTCTTTCTAGTCATAACTGTGCTAGTGATCGTAATTCCGCGTTTTTACCAGCTCGATTCCACCCCACCTGGACTCCATATCGACGAAGTTAGTTTTGCCGCTGACGCCAAATCGCTGGCCGAAACCGGTCGCGATACTCATGGTGTTTTTCTCCCTCGAGTTTTCGAAGCATTCGGTGAATACAAGGCTCCCGGGCTTACCTATAGTATGGCGCTGATTAGCTTCTTAACTGGTCGAATGGATAACGCCATTGCTCGATTACCAGCCGCCCTGGCAGGGATCGTCAGTCTCGTGATGCTCGCCTTAACACTAAAAACCATTTATCCCAAGATTTCACCCTACCTACTACTCATTAGTGCCTCTCTCCTCGCTTACAGTCCCTGGCATTTTGACATGTCACGGATTTTCTACGAGGCTTTTAGTGCGATGGCCTGGCTTTCTATCTCTGTCTTTTTTGCGACCAGGCAACTCATGAGCCAACCGAATAAGTTAAAAAATTGGGAATGGTGGGTTGCTCTCGCGACTGCTGCTATCGCTGGCTACTACTACGCCTCTCTGCGGTATGTGATTATCGGCTATGTCATCATCCTCAGCTACTTAACTAGTCAAGGACTTAAGTCTCAGTTAAAAAAAGCATCACTAGCCTTAGTCTTTATTTTTCTGATTGGGTTTTTCTGGGTAGGGGATCTTTTTTCCGGAATCGGGCTGAAGCGACTCTATCACTACCAAGAAAAAGCTAATTACGGCCAAGCTCTCGAGATTGATGAAAAGCGTCAATTTTGCTATCTAGTCTTTAATCGTGACGCGTCAAAAGCTCAATTCTGTTACCTGCTTTGGAACAAACCGACAGCCAAAGTCACTGGTGGCCTCAAAACTATTGCTACCTATTTAGGGACTAATTTTCTCTTTATAAATGGTGAGCCAGAGCACGGTTTTGATAGTCAGTACGGTATGTATCTCTTGCCTTTGCTCCCGCTATATTTAATTGGTTTGTGTTATCTCCTCACTCACTTTACTTCCTTTATCACCTTGTCGCTTCGTTCCAAACCAACCAGCCCACAGGGCAAGCTCGCCTTTCTCTATACCTCGCTAGCCCTCCTTTCTTTGGTGCCCGCTGCCATGGCCCTCAACCTCAATGTGCGTATGGGCATGGTCATGCTCTACATAGCGGCGCTCATTATCTGTATTGGCCTTGTCGAACTACTATCGTGGTTCAAACAAAATTTTCGTCTTCCACTCGTCCGCTACACAATTCTATCGATCTACTCTGGGGTCATTGTTTTTTACATCGTACAATCGGTGGCGCATTACTACTTAGTCTTTACCAAAAGCAACGACCTACAGTGGACCTCAGATGCCGGAACAGTTTTTAACTACGTCAAAAGCATTTCGGCTCAATATGATCGGGTTGTTGACACGGATCTGCATGGTCCGCTCGCCCCTTATTTTTATGGTGATATTACGACCGCCGAGATCCATGCTGGGAGCTATAGTCAGCCTGATGACCTGGGCTTCTACTATCTGATTAAGGCTGGCAAATATGAGCTTCGCCAAATCAACATTTTTGACCTTGCCTGCGAAGTGGTTAGTCACGGTGACACTCGTCGGACACTCCTGATCACCAAGCCGTATAGTGACCTAGTTTCTAGTCGCAAGTTTGCAAGCTACAGCTGGAATCAAACCCACCTTATGCACGAAGTTCACGACTTGGCAGATGTAATTAGTTATCTCCGTCGTACTGACACCAACTTTGACTCACGCTGCCTGCCCAAGTAGAACTACTATGATCAAGTCCTTCTTTGTCAAATCTATCTTCGTTCTTTTCTTCTTAACCCTCACTTTTATTCGAGTCTACAATGTTCACAACCAACCACCTGGACTTCACATCGATGAAGTAAGTTTTGGTGTTGATGCCAAATCAATCGTCGAGAGCGGCCTGGATACCTGGGGTGTGCGCTACCCAACTTATTTCAAAGCTTATGGCGAATACAAAGCCCCTGGGCAGACCTACTTTATGGCGTTAGTTTACGCGCTCCGTAATGAGATGGATACCCTGACTACTCGTCTCCCCAATGTAGTTTTTGGCCTCGGGATGTTGCTTATTTTCATCTTAACTCTCCGCGCTATTTGGCGACCACTTCCTCTGCTCGCTCTCACCTTGGGTGTCGTGATTCTTGGGCTCAGCCCATGGCACTTCGCGCTTTCTCGTGTTTTCTATGAATCCTATGGTGGGGCTTTTTGGCTCGCAACCAGTCTTTACGGTACGATTCTTTCTTGGACTAATCAAAAGTATCGTCGCCTTGGTTTCTGGCTGGGAACTCTCGGTGCCATTGTGGCAGGGTACTGGTATCCCTCACTAAGATATGTCGCGCTAGGTACCATGGCTTGGTCACTGCTATTATCCCCCCCGCCCCTTCCCAAGAAACGCCACTTCCTCCTCGCCTTAGTCTTGACTCTGACCCTGGGTTTTGGCTGGGTCAAAGAGTTAGTCTCATCTGCGGGGTTATCCCGGCTTCATTTCTACAATACCTCGGTTACCACAGGCCAAACTCTCAGTATTGATGAAAAAAGACAGTTCTGCTATTTAAGTTTTGACCAAAATCCAGTTTTAACCAAGTGGTGTTACGTCTTATGGAATAAGCCGGTTGATCGCCTGCTTACGACCGTCAAGACCTACGCCGATTATCTCGGCACCACCTTTCTCTTCCTCGATTCGGGCGGGGACTATGGTACCGACTCCTCCTATGGCGCTTACCACCTAACTGCCCTCCCACTCTACCTGCTCTCCTTTATCTTTATTCTCAAATCGATCTACCAGTGGTTCGTCGTTGCGCGCTCAGGTAGATCACTCAAATCCGAATACCGCACGACACTCTACTTAACAGGCGTTCTCATAATTGCCATATTTCCGGCCGCCACAACCGGGGGGATCGCGGTACATTTGGTGGCCAGCGCACTCTATGTGCTCATGTTAATTTTTATGTTGGGGCTAAAGGTTGGTTATGAGTATCTCATGCCACTTTACCCACGTCTCCTCCAGTTAATCGTGCTCTTTCTTTTGGCAACCACCCTATTTCTTGCCGCCCAATCGCTGACTCACTACTACGCCGTTTTCACCCACAGTAATGATGTTATGTGGACCAGTGATACCCAAGAAGTATTTAACTATGTGCGGGACAATAGTTCTCATTATGATCTCATTATCGATACTGCTCTGCATGGCCCCCAAGCTGGTTACTTTTTTGGCGATATCACAACCGCCACTCTTCATCAAACCAAACAACACTCCAGTCCTGACCGTTTTGGTTTTGCCTACCTAATCAAAGCTGGTAAATACGAGTGGGTTCAAAGTGGAACACTAGATTTAATTGCTTGTCAGTACCGCCGCTCGAACGACAAAATTCTCGTTATTAGTAATCCCCAGGATCGTGTTAATGTGTTGCCAATCCTGACAACCTACACTTGGAACAAAGTTCACAAGATGAGAGAATTGTATAATCTAGACGATGTCAAAGCTGCGCTTTCGCAGACCCAAGGAGGGATCAATGCCTACTGTGCGCAATATAGTCTTTAAACCCCTGATCTATATCCTCTTGCTTGCAGCTCTCCTGCGTTTGCCTGGACTTAATCATCATATGGATACGCTTTATGGTGACGAAGTAGCCCTTGGCTATAACGCTTTTGCGATCAAAGAAACCCTGCGTGATGAGTTTGGTCGCTTTCTCCCACTCCAATTTGAGAGTTGGGGAGACCAAAAGAATCCGGTTTATATTTATGCGACCGCTCTAGTTCAGCTGATTACTGGTCCCACTATGGCGAGCGTGCGCCTCCCCTCTGCGACTGCCGGGATCCTCGCAGTCTATCTAACCTACCGTCTCGTCATGCTCCTTAACTTGGGTAGTACAGTCGCTCTCCTTTCCGCATTCCTTCTAAGCGTTACCCCCTGGCACATCCATATTAGTCGGGGAGGCTATGAGGCCAATGTTGCCCTGACCCTCGGGCTCGGCAGTGTGGTAATGCTCCTTAGTAAAAAATGGGTTGGCTCCGCAGTCCTACTTACGCTCTCTGCCTACACCTACTACACCACCAAGATGTTTGCCCCCTTCCTCTTACTTTTCACTTGGATCTATTTGATCGACTGGTCTAAGTGTCAGAGTAGGCTCAAAGATTTTGCGAAATATTGGTTACTCACCTTTGTACTTGTGATCCCTATCATCTACCTCGCTCTTTTTAAGGGTGGTCAAGTCCGTTTTCAGAGTATTAATATTTTTGTCGACAAAACCGTTACTCCTCGGGTCGAGCGCGCACGCAACTTCTTTGATAACCCAGCTAGCATCCTGGCTAAGCTGAGCGAGAATAGATACGTTTATCACCTCAGTGATTTTGCCATGTACTACTTAGAGAACTTCTCCGGTCAGTTTCTCTTTGTTGGTGGGGATAGTAATGTTCGCTATGGTTTAGCAGGTCACGGTATGCTTTATCTAATAGACGCTCCCCTCATCCTCATGGGACTAATCTTGCTCTACCAAAAAAATCGCCGCGTTTGGTACTACCTAGTCGCCTGGCTCCTCCTCGCACCACTCCCCACTGCGTTCGTCGGTCGTGCCTATGGCCTACGTAGTCTCGCCATGCTCCCAATCCCGCAGGTCCTCGCTGGCTACACACTTTTTTCCTGGTATCAATCAACCAAAAAATCAAAAATTATTAGCATTCTTTTAACTTTCTACTTGCTACTCTACGCTCTCTCCGTGGGCAACTGGCTCCACCGCTACGTCTACCAATACCCCGCCTATGGTCGCTACTGGTACGACGCTCCCATGCAAGATGCGATAACCTATGCCCAGGAGCGTGAGGCTAAATACAATCAAATTATCATTAGCCAGAGCTATGGCGAGGTCTCGATGTACTACGCCTATCTCAATCAGATCCATCCCGCTATCTATCGCCAGGCCAAAGCGAACAAGATCATGGTCGACGGTGTGCCGATGATCAAAATTGGCAAATACTACTTTGGGGATATTAGACCTAAGGGGCCTATTGAGCAGATGGACATCCCCCACAATACATTGATCCTCGTGCAGCCTTACTTTGAATACGGCGAAGATACGATAATCGCTCGCGATGATGGTCGTCCGATCTACCGCGTCTTTGAGTTCCCAACTGTCCACATGAAAGCTAAATAGCTTGCTTACTTTATGAACTTTACAAACTTGATAACTTTATGAACTCAGTCTATATCGTCGTACCAGCTTACAACGAAGCTCGCTACCTAGGACGTTTTCTAGCTAAGTTAATTCCAATTACTCAGCGTGTCATTGTAGTCGACGATGGTAGCCGCGATGACACCACTAAGATTGCCAAGCAATTTGGGGTCAAAGTCCTGACTCACATGACTAACCTCGGTAAAGGCGCTGCATTAAAAACTGGCTGCGAATATGTTTTTACGAGATTAAAAGCCAATGCCGTAATTATTATGGATGGGGACGATCAGCACGACGTCACTGATATCCCGAAGTTCAAAAAAGCCCTAGAGGGCGGCGCTAAGGTCGTACTTGGCGTGCGCGCGATGGACCGAGATATGCCACTCGCCAGAAAGGTTGGTAATCGCTTGGTCTCGTACCTAATATATCTCCTTTTTGGTCGCTATATTGCAGATATTCCGAGTGGCTACAAAGCCTTCACTTCTGATGCCTATCGCCAGCTAATTTGGAATAGCAGTGGTTATGAGGTGGAGAGTGAGTTTGCTGTAAGGTTGTCGCGTAGCAAGTTGCCATACGTCGAAGTCCCGATCAGGACGATCTACCATGGCAAAGAGTATGGCTTTAATCTCCTCGATGCAGCCCGTATAATGATCAAGCTACCACTCTGGATTTGGAGTTAGTTTATGCAAGGGATACAAATCGCTTCTCTCATTTTTATCTTTATCATGCTCTACGTCGTGCGTATCCACTACAAAAAGAGTGAACTCCCCCGGGCCGAAGCTATGTTTTGGTCGCTAATCCTCCTCGTTCTCGGTACGCTCGTGGTGATTGAAGAAAGTGCCAACTTGATCCGTAGTCTCTTTCAGGTTTCACGTCTCTTAGATGTTGTCATGATTGTTGCCTTTATGGGAACTTTTATTTTCTTAATCGAAAACCGCATCCAGATCACCAAGCTTCGCTCCAAACTAGAGACTCTTATTCGCGAGAGGGCGATGGAGGATTGACTTGACGCAATTCATAAAAAGTATAAAATGGAACTAATAATATGAAATATTAATATTAACAGTTCCGATATTGCTTATGAACATACTAGAGATATACAAAATAGATCAGACAGTGTTTACCTCGCAAGAGCTATTGCAGTTTTTTCCTGGCGACGCTCCCCAGCAGCTAAACAATGCTCTGCATTATGCAGTAAAAACAGGCAAGTTAAAGAGATTAAGGCGGGGGGTTTATGCCAAAAATAACTACGCTGTAAACGAATTGGCTAACTCTATCTACATCCCTAGCTATATTAGTCTCGAGACTGTCCTACGTACTCACGGAATTATTTTTCAGACAGATACAAGCATACAATCGGTTTCTTATCTCTCTCGTGACATAGTAATCGAAGAGTTAAGGTTTGTATATCGAAAAATAAAATACTCTATCCTGACAAACCCTAAGGGTTTAATAGTGAATGGTAGAGAGACAGTCGCTTCCCCAGAGCGAGCACTACTAGATTCCCTGATGGTTTTCAAAAACTACCATTTTGACAATCTTGCTCCGATTGATTGGAGCCTAGTCGATGACTTAATCCCTATCTATCAAAGTAAAATATTAATTCGCAAAATTACAAAGCTACGTAAGGATATCAACTAATGATCCAAAATTACTCTGTTCACAAAGAAATACTTGTACGTATTCTAAAAGATATTTATACAGATCCCGATATAGGTAAAGTCTTAGGATTCAAGGGCGGAACAGCTGCTTATCTATGCTACGGATTACCCAGGTCATCAGTTGATCTTGATTTTGACCTCTTAAATCTCGAAGCAAAGACTTTAGTTTGGGAGAAGTTAGGGAAAATAATTAAAGAATATGGGGCTGTCATTGATTCTCATCAAAAAAGTCAAACCTTACTCTATGTTATTCAATATAAGAAAGAATCTTGGCACATCAAAATCGAGGTTTCACTAAGAACCACCCATGCCCACTATCAGCAATTCTCTTATCTGGGGATACCTTTAATAGTCATAGATAAACCAGGTATGTTATCAGGTAAACTTGCAGCGCTTATTGGTAGGCCTACTCTAGCATCACGCGATATTTTTGATGTCTGGTATTTTATGTCAAATAATTGGTACCCAGATATAGACTTAGCTAGAGAATTAACGGGGTTGAGTCTATTAGACTTGTATAACAAATCTCTAAAGATTGTAAGATCAACTCCAGATAATCAGTTATTGCAGGGTATGGGAGAGTTGCTCAGTCCTCAGCAAAAAGACTGGGTTAAGGCTAAGTTAAAACCCGAGTTAGAGTTTTTACTAACTCTAAAAATTGACGCAAAGTAGTCCATCTCATATGCACAAATCTACGACAAACCTCCCCAAAATCTCTGTTGTTACCCCCAGCTACAACCAGGCAAAGTATATTAGAGCCACGATCGATAGTGTCCTCTCCCAGGACTATCCCAACCTCGAATATATTGTGATGGATGGCGGCAGTACCGACGGAACAGTCGAGATTCTCAAAAGTTATGGCAACAAACTCAAATGGGAGAGCAAAAAAGACAAGGGGCAAACCCACGCGATTAACAAAGGACTCAGGCGAGCAACGGGTGACGTCCTCGCCTACCTCAACTCCGACGACATCTATCTCCCTGGCGCCCTCAAACGGGTAGGGGAACACTACGCGCAAACCAAAGCTGATTGGATCACGGGTGATTGTTTGACCATTAGCGAGGATGGTAGCCTCAGCAAGAATAACTGGCTCATTTCTGGCTATAAACGCTTTCTCTTGTTTCTTTACTCACCAACTACCCTGCGTATTGCCGACTCCATGCTCCCCCAACCATCGACTTTTTGGTCAAGGAATGCCTGGGAGAAAGTAGGAGAGTTTAACGAGGCTTATCACTACGTCATGGACTATGATTATTGGCTCAGGATGAGCAAACACTTTAGACCACATGATCTCAAAGTCCCTCTCTCCGGTTTTCGCTTCCAGGATAATAGCAAATCTCAGACTGGTAGATCCAAACTAATGGCCGAAGGCTTAGTTTCCTTAAAGAAAAATGGAGCCAGCAACCTTGAGCTATTCCTCCACAAGCTTCATTCCGACCTCACTTTATTTGTCTATCGGATCATTGCCTAATGTATTACCTTTCACTTTCCATAGCTCTCCTCGCTGTATTGCTCGAATCAGTCTCCTACTTTGGATTCATCGAAAACAAGCTAGGTCTTAGCTCACTCGTGTTCTACGCGCTCAGTCTTATTTTTTCTATCTATGCCAAGCAAATTAAAGCAGTCCCACCAAAATTAATTAAGCTCGCTATCACACTAACGAGTGATATTTACCTCATACTTATCGCGCTCGAAACATACTTTTATCCCAACTACCTCTACTCACACTTACACCTTAATCCCGCTGTCCTCCAGTTTGCGCTCGCTCTTTTTTCTTATCACCTCTTAATTCATCTCAAGCTAAAGTTCCCTCAGGCTCTCCTCTACTCCGCGCTCATTTATGTTGGGGTAGACGGTACAGGTCGTACCCTAGGGCTAGCTAGTCGGAAACTAGGATATTTTCTAGCCGAGCCCTTATTAACTTATGATCAAAAATTAGCCAAAGTCTATCCTGGTTTTTACCCCACTATGAAAGAGATCGTGCGCCTCACCCCCGAGAATTCCACTATTTTTATCCCTCCTCAGAGTAATCCTTGGGAGCTTGAGGGTAATGGTGCCATGGTCCGCTATTTTGTCTACCCGCGAACTGTCAAAAATCTGAGTGATAATTTATTTGTCCCTAAGGTAGAGGGATCTGGATATGTCCTAGTCGCCAAAGGTAGCGCCAAAGCCCGTACTACCGCCTATGATTACGGTTGGCCCAAAAGCACCTGGACTGGCAAAAAAGCCTGGAAACTAAATAGTGAAAATATCTTAGTCGAACAGCCAGAGAATACCTATATCTATGATCCTGACAATCTCTGGGAGTGGGGTTTAATCGAGGTTGATTATGCTGAGTAGTATAGTGATAACCACTACCATCGCGCTCCTTTGTACCCTTGCTGGCCTGCCATACTCCAGTCATCTGAGGGGTTCGCTACTTTTGCGCGTCGGCCTCTCATACTTAATTGGTAGCGGCATTGCTACCTTCTTGCTCTTTATGCTCCATCGAGCGCTGGGTGTTCCCCTCAACTTTCAGTTCGCCCTGCTCTCCTTTGCCTTCACATGGTTGTTCGGCTACTTAACTAGAAGTCCCGAAGCAGTAATTGTCACAATAAAAAGATCTCATCTCAATTATGTTCCCGTCCTAATTATAATTACTGCTTTTTTGATTGGTTCCTATCTCCCACTAACCGCTTGGGACTCTCTCGCACTATATGACTTTCGCGCTCACGCCATCGCCATTACTCACTCGCTTGAGGACATGACCAAAACTACATATGACATGAGCTATCCGCTACATATCTCAATCCTTCATAGTTTTGTCTATATGTTAGGTGGGGAGAGCGCGCAGGGTTTGCACGCCCTCTTCTTTGGCGGCTTGCTTGCGGTTATTTACGAGCGACTACTAGCTTGGACCAATCCGCGCTGGGCTATCCTCGGCACCATTCTAGTAGCTGTGAGTCATGAGCTCTTCGACCACGCGACCTTTGCTTATACCAACTTACCCTACACTGCCTATTTGATCTCCGGTCTCCTCTACCTCTTAGGGAGTACTAGGCGGGAACTTCTAATCGGCTCTATCTTGATCGGACTCTCTAGTTGGACTCGCTCTGCCGAGCCCTTCTGGCTTCTCGCCTGGATGCTCCTAGCCTATCAATCGCTTAAGTTAAAGGACGCAAAATCGCTATTCATGGGTTCGCTCCTGCTCTACGGCATTCGCTATGGCTGGACTCAGTATTACAACCAAATTGTATCTGGTTTAATGGGCGAGGTCCCAAGTCTAAATACGAGCTTAAGTCTAAATAGTCTCCTCGCTTTGATCCCCAAAATCCCCAGCTACTACTGGTACATGAGGTTAAATGTGATCGATCCCTACCGTGGTTACTGGTTTCTTATTCTTCTCATGGTTCTTGTTTGGTTCAAAACTCGCGATATTCGACTTGGTCTCTTTTTCCTTTTAAGCTTTGCCACGCTAGGAGGAGTAATCATTGGTACCATTCTCTTTAGTCTTTATATACCAACCTGGGCAGACATTGGTACCTCGGCTCGTCGAATGGTTCTGTTTATTATTCCTCTCACTTTAATTGGTGCAACCTACGCGATCTATATAATTAATTCCAAAAAATATGATCAATAATTATTCAGTAGTTTTTTTTGTATTTAAACGTCCCAAAACGACTTATGATTTCTTGACTAGAATGTATAAAGCTGGGATTAAGAAGATCTATGTCTTTGCCGACGGTCCCAGAGATGAGTCGGAAAAGGTTTTAACTAATCGTGTAAAAGCCGAAATTATTCGCTTCCAAGAGACGCATCAAAACATCGCATTATTTACCAACTTCGCAAAAAAGAATATTGGCCTACGCCAAAATATTATTACTGGTCTCAATGCTGTGTTTAAAAAAGAGGATGCTGCGATCATTATCGAAGACGATTGTCTCCCATCTGCCGACTTTTTCCGCTTTACTCACGAGATGTTAAACAGATATAAAGACGATATACGAATTATGTCGATTAACGGGATAAGTGTTGGTGGAGACTATGATGGATCTAGTTATGGTTTTACCAAATACCCACAGTGCTGGGGATGGGCAACCTGGAAAAGAGCCTGGGCATTGTATGATCCCGAGATCAAGCATTTCAATAAGGTAAACTGGCTTAAAATATCTAGAATTCTTAAATTGTCAAAAGTTAGCAACTGGTATTGGTTCAATATTTTATCTCTTACGAAAATGAAAAAGATATCTACATGGGATTATCAGTGGAGTTTTGCTCACTTCTGGAATAATGGCCTTGCGATTGTGCCTAAAGAAAATTTGGTTACAAACATTGGCTTTGACTCTGCTGCAACTAACACTAAACATGTAAACAAATCAATATCAAATATTAATTCAAAAGAGTTAATTTGGCCACTTACTCACCCAACTGTGGTAACAGAAAATATAGCTATCAGTAAACTCATCGAAAAAAATTATTATTTAAGCATTATTGCAATTTTGGGTTTAATTAGAAAAATCATACTATGAAGAGATATGGTATTAATTTATTATACTTAACTCCTCAACAAGTAGGTGGTACCCAAACTTATGCAGAAGAATTAATTAAAAACATCATCCCCAATTTGCATACTGATGAGCAGCTTGTTTTGTATTGTGCCAAAAACAATGCTCACCTCTTTAAGGAAAACCAGCAAGTTCGTATTAGGGTATTACCTATAGATTCGTCCAATTATGTCACTAGATATATCATTGAGAATACTTTTTTACCCACACTACTTTTCGAGGACAAGGTTGAGGCATTATTGTCACTTGGGTATACTAAGCCACTAATTTCAACATGTAAAAATGTTGTCACTATACATGATTTAAATTGGTATTATCATCCAGAGAATTATAGTCCGATCAATGGATTTATCTGGAAGTTAATATGTGTGCTAAGTGCAAAAACGGCAGATAAAATAATCGCTATATCTTCTACGACTAAGTCATCTATAGTCAACATCCTTAAAATACCTAGTAATATCATCGAAGTTATATATCACGGCTACATCAAGCCAATTCAATATGATCAAAAAAGTGTGAATGAAGTGCTAAGTAAATATGTCAACAATAATCCTTATATTTTTTCAGTTTTATCACATTATCCCCACAAAAATATAGAGACATTAATTCAAAGCTTTATAAAAGTTAAAAAGAAAAATAGAAATCTAAAATTATTGATTGCTGGTACAGGAACAAGCAAAGCTAAACAAGATAGAGTGGCATACATTTCACAAAAAAATCAGAATGATGTTGCTCTCTTACCATATCTATCAAAGACAGAATTAGAAATACTCTATCAAAATTGTATGGTATACATATCTCCTTCGAAATACGAGGGTTTTGGGTTACCGATATTAGAAGCTATTTCAAACAAAGCACCAGTGATTGCCTCCAATATCCCAGTATATAGGGAAATCCTAGGCTCTAAGGCTATGTTGTTTAAGCCAACAGATGTCAATGAATTATCAAAAATCGTAGAAAAAATAATCAGTCATGTTGATATTAGGAGTAAGACTATACAATCTCAACATGGCATACTAAAAAAGTTCTCGTGGAAAATATCTGCCTTAAAAACATTAGATACTATAAGGAGCATGAATCAAAAATGAAAGACTTAACTAGTAAGGAATTTTGGGTGAACTATTGGCAACACAAAGAGCTTACTAAAAGTATAAGCAAAGATTTTCCATTCGGTCGGTTAATTACACGATTAGTAAAAGAAATGAACTACAAAAATTCCATCGAAATAGGTGGATATCCAGGTGATTATTCAATATATTTTGCCAAATTCCTTAAGCTCAACTCAACCTTATTGGACTATGTAGGAAATAGGGAAGTTGTTGACAAACTCACTCAGGCAAATGGAGTAGACAAAAAAAATATAAAATTCATTAAGAATAATTTCTTTACATATAAATCAAAGAAAAAGTACGATTTGGTATTTTCATTGGGTTTTATTGAACATTTTGATAATACAAGTTTGGCTATAAAGAAACATTGGGAGCTAGTAAGCGATAAAGGCACCATGATAATTGCATTACCAAATTTTCTAGGAATTAACGGAGTTTATCAACTTTTATTCGATTATAATAATTTCAAAGTTCACAATCTAGCGTCAATGGATCAAAGTAACTTATTACACATCCTGAAAGCTTTACAGATTTCTTCGTATGAATTATTTTATGAGGGAAGATCGATGGTTTGGCTAGAAAATATTAAGCGCCGTAATATTGGACTTATAATCATAACGTATATGCTTAACATCATCGGAGTAATTCTGCATACTCTCGGTATTAGGAATAAGTACTTGTCTACTCATATTTTTATTGTCGCCAGGAAGAGTAAAAACAGATGAAAATATTATTTATCTCAACAACAGATAATGTTGGTGGTGCAGCAAAAGTGTGTTGGAACCTTGGTCATAAATTAAATAAATTTGGGATACAAAGCAAGTTTATAGTCGGCTATAAACATAGTAACAACTCTCGTGTCGATTACACACCTAAGACGAGGGCAGAGCTGTTGATTAGCAAGTTGTTAAATAAAGATTATAGTTCAGCTATAAGATTGGCATTATCTTTCTTGTTTGCTAACAACATTGATATTGGTTCAAGTGAATATATTTTTAATCATCCTTGGTACAAAGAAGCAGACATTATTCACTGCCATAACTTACATGGTAATTATTTTCGTCTCGACAACTTAATTAGAATGACAAGAGATAAAAAAGTAATCTGGACATTACATGACATGATGCCTATAACTGGTAAATGCGCATATATCAATAATCCTAGTAAGTGGGTGAATCAATGCACAGGCTGCAATAACTTATTGGCATATCCACCCATGCTTTGGGACAATACTAAATATTTGTGGAATAAAAAAAAGTACATTTATGAACACTGTTCTCAACTAAACCTAGTAACTCCTTCACGGTGGCTTGCCAACATTGTTAGAAGTAGTATGTTGTCTTCATTTACTATTCAAATTATCCCTAATGGCATTAGTACAGCTATATATCATCCAGGTGATAAGGACCTTGCTCGCAAGAGATTGGGATTACCACTAAATAAAAAAATCGGACTCTTTATAGCTCAAAATGGTGACTTGGACCCCAGAAAAGGGGCTAAATATCTAAATTATGTACTTGCCAGATCTACTGAGTTTAAGAATCTACTCCTAGTCAGACTTGGAGATAACAAGAGTGTAAATATGCCAAACGTCCTTTCATTGCCTTATCTTAAAGATGAAAAAGAGATAGCATCATATTATCAAGCTGCCGATTTTCTAATCTTTCCGTCAAAGGCAGAAAACTGCTCAATGGTATTACTAGAAGCTATGGCGTGTGGCTTGCCTGCCTTGGCATTCGATGTGGGTGGAAATAGAGAGATTGTCAAACATAAAAAATCCGGATATTTGGTTAATAAAATTGATGAATCATCTTACCATGAAGGGTTGAGTTATTATATGTCACTTTCAGATAATGATCTTCATCATATCTCTAGATCAGCAGCAAGAACAATACAAGCAAAGTTCACTTTAGAACAAATGGCAAGAAATTATAGTAAGCTATACTCTAGTATATTATAAGAGGATAGATATGAATTATCTAAGGTCATTCATCCAAACTATAAGGCATCCATTAAGCAAAAATTTTGCAACAACTTTAACAAAAATATTATTCTGGAAAGTTAATCAGCTGACACTCAAATTACCTGCCTTAATTGACTTGGATAGCAACCTAAAATGTATCTGTTATCCCGATAGTTCATACGGTGGAATGGTAGTTTATACTACCTATCCAGATTACGAAGTGGTGGATGGAATCAAAAAAAATCTACCAGAAGGTGGCACTTTTTTTGATATTGGAGCCAATATAGGATTAATGACCTTAGTTGCTGCGGGTATCAAAAATACGAGAGTACACTCTTTTGAGCCTTCCCCTGTCGCCTATCCACGGTTATCAGAGAACATTAATTTAAATAACTTAAGCAGTCGTGTTTTGATACATCAAATAGCCGCGAGTGACAATGACGGTTGGATTAATTTTAATGATGACAAACGTAGCGAGCTTAGTCATATTTCGACTAAAAATGAAAAAGGGCAAAAACTTAAAACTACAACTATCGACTCATACTCTCAAAAGAATAATATTAAAAAAATCGATGTCCTAAAAATAGACGTGGAAGGCGCAGAGC
>QEVC01000031.1 GCA_003576945.1 Candidatus Microgenomates bacterium | reverse complement strand
AAGCGAGCGGGCAAACTGTGCACCCCTGGGATTTTTTGCAGGAGACCAAAAATTCGTTCAAAAACAGTGAGATTTTTGCAAATTGTGCTTTACTGGAGCGGGTAAGGGGAATCGAACCCCTCTCTATTCCTTGGGAAGGAATCATTCTACCGATGAACTATACCCGCACTTATTAACTTTTAAATGACATCTTACTACTTACAAAGTATATTCTACCGATGGCCTCCCAGATATCTTCTATTCTGGAGGCATTTCTCAAGTGTAAACACTTGATGTGCAAACTATACCCGCACTTATGTATAGATTTTGAAGCGATTGCAACTTTTAATTGTACCACTTGGGGTACTGCCTTTGTAGCCTTGACCAACCATTCTTAACGAGCAGATAATAAGGATCGGCTCAACGTTTATTAATTAATGGAGGATTGGTCATGAAAATAACCAAAATCAGCGCTTACGAAATCTTAGCCTCAGGTGGTTATCCCACGATCGAAGCGTATGTAGAACTCGAAGATGGAAGCTCAGCTACCGCTAGTGTCCCATATGGTGCCTCCGCTGGTAGTCACGAAGCCACCGTCATGGTGGATGAGGATAGTACTCGCTGGAATGGTAAGGGTATGCAAAAGGCTATAAGCAACATTAATACTGTCCTTTCCCCTGCACTCCTCGGTCATGATGCCTATGATCAAAGAGCTATTGATCAGCTCATGATAGATCTTGATGGCACGCCCAACAAAGCGAAGCTCGGTGGTAACGCTATTCTCGCGCTCAGTCTCGCTGTAGCCAACGCTGCCGCAAGTAGCAAAAAGGTAGAGCTCTATCACCACATCATCGATACTTTTCAAACTGGCGTTGATTTGAAGACTCTCCCGCAACCAATGGTTGTCGTGATCGAAGGTGGTAAGCATGCCGACGAAACGACAGATCTACAAGAATTCTGCTTCTCCGCTAGTAGAAAAGCGTCAGTTGCCGAAAATGTCCGCATGATCATGGAATGCTATCACGCCTTAGCTAAAGTGCTCAAGAAGAATAAGCTAAGTACTAACGTTGGTAACGAAGGCGCCTTTGCTCCGAGTGGCATCCCCACCAACGAAGCTCCCTTTACTTATATGCTCGAAGCTATCCAGCTCGCTGGGTACAAACCCAAAGATGAGGTCGGCCTCTCCGTTGATGCCGCCGCCAGCGAGTTCTACAAAGACAGTAACTATGAGCTGGCTATTGAAAAGCGCACTCTCTCCGCCGATGAACTTATCTCCTATTACGAATCCTGGTTACAAAAATATCCGATCGTCTCGATCGAAGATATGCTCCATGAAGATGATTGGGACAACTGGACCAAACTCAAGGTTGTAACGGATAAATATGGTATCCCCTTAATCGGCGATGATTTAACCGTCACTAACCCAGTAAGGCTCCAAAAAGCCATCGATCAAAACGCCATCTCCGCGATATTAATCAAACTCAATCAGATCGGGACACTAACTGAGACCGTTGATTGCTGTCTCCTTGCTCGTAAGCACGGCTTAATGACTATCACCTCCCATCGCGGTGGGGGAGAGACCAACGATGCTACCATGGTTGACGTTGCCGTTGCGGTCGGAAGTGCGTTTATTAAAGTCGGTCCCACTCGGGGCGAACGTGTGAGCAAATATAATCGGCTTATGGCTATCGAAAGGGGTCTCCATGCATAACACCAAACTAACCAAGATCGTAACTACGATTGGTCCAGCAACCGAAACTCCCGAAATGATGGGGAGGCTGATCGATGCTGGTGTTCTCCTCGATCTCCAAGGACCCGAGATCAGACTAGAGACAAAAGACAAGGCTGATATTCCAGTCAAAACTGGTCAAGAGCTCAGTATTGGTCTAAGCTTTACCGGGGATGAGCAGCTCATCATCCCACACAGTGTAGTCTTTGGTCTTCTTAAAAAGGGTGATGACCTTCTAATCGATGACGGTTTTGTTGAAACCGAAGTTATGGCTGTCGCCAAGCAAACCATTGTTGTTAAAGTCAAAAACGACGCCGTAATTAAACATCGTAAAGGCGTTAATTTGCCTGGAATTGACGTTGATTTTCCGAGTCTCATTGATAATGATATTGCTCAAATCGAAAAAAATTCGAGAAACAAAGTTGACTACGTGGGTCTCTCCTTTGTTCGCTCGGCCGCAGACGTCAAGCTACTCAGATCCGAGATGGAGAAGCGTGGTATGAAGAGTAAGATCGTGGCCAAAATCGAGAGTCAGCCCGCACTGGACAGTATTGACGAAATTATTAAAGCCGCCGATGCGGTCATGGTCGCTCGCGGTGACTTAGGAGTTGAAGTCCCAATCGAACAGTTAGCCTACTGGCAAAAAACGATCATTGAAAAATGTCGGTATGCCAATAAGCCGGTAATTACCGCGACTCAAATGCTCGAGTCCATGATCAAAAATCCTAGACCTACTCGGGCTGAAGCCACCGATGTTGCTCACGCTGTGATGGACGGAACCGATGCAATCATGCTCTCTGCTGAGAGTGCCGGCGGCGCTTATCCTATCCGTAGTGTCGAGACCATGGCACGTATCGCTAAATGGAACGAAAAGTTGCGTCCTGTCGACGCTGCGCGTTATGCAGGAAATGATGCAACAACCATTATTGCCGAGGCTGCAATGCAAGTTGTTATTTCTGGACTCAAACCGAAGATTGATGCGATAGTTGTCTTTACCGAGTCAGGCTTCACTGCTCATGCTATTAGTCGCTATCGACTACCTATCCCCGTGATCGCAGTCACTGAGAAAAAGGAGACAGCTGAAGTTATGAGTATTGGTTATGGCATTACTCCCGTCGTCGCCGATCTTCCATCGGGAGACTATATCGGGGCAGATGAAGTTATCAAATCACTTCGTATCGCTGATTATATTCACGCAGGAGATACTATCTTAGTGATCCACGGCCAACACTGGAAGAAATCAGGTACAACCAATGCGCTTGCCATTATGACCGCCTAAGACGGGTCTCAACATACAAAAAAGCTCCCCAAACGGGGAGCTTTTTCACTTAATATCTAAATTGACCTTGCTTTTTAGCGGCTGAGCTTAAGTACCTGGCCGACCTCGATATAGTTAGAGTTAGTAATGTTATTAGCTTTGGCTATCTCTACCCATTTATATCCATCACCGTACGCACGCACCGCAATACTCCACAGATGGTCGCCTTTGACTACAGTGTAGCTGTCACCTTCAATTTTATTGGGCTGTTCTACACCTACTTCGATCACGGGCACCTTGGGTAATACTAGTTCTTGTCCTACCTCAATCGCGCTAGCATTGCTTAGATTATTAGCTTTCGCAATATCTACGTAGTTATAACCACTCCCGTAGTATTTAGTTGCGATTGCCCAGAGGTGTTGCCCTTTTTCAACCGTAACTTTTTCTGGAAGCTCAGTGGGTACCTTAGTCCCATCTTCTTTTTTCTCAACTACTACGTCACCTACCTTCTCGGTAATGATCTCGGTTTTATCTGCTTCTGGAGTAATTTCTGCAGGCTTATTGGTCGAGTACATTCGCACAATTAAGATTCCAATCAGTAGTACAGTTACAACCCCAAATAGCATCGAGAGCATCGACTCGTTGAGCTTTATAGTTTTAAGTAGCTGCTTAAATTTGGTATCCATACACTTTAATCTCCCGGGCAGGAAAATAATACTATATGACCAACATAGCAAATATCTATGGGATGTGTCAAATTACAAAATTGCGAGGCTGAAGGGACTCGAACCCTCGGCCTCTTCCGTGACAGGGAAGCGCTCTAACCAACTGAGCTACAGCCCCTCGCAATAGAGTGAATTTTAGCACAATTTTGATATACTGTGCCTGCATAGTTATGTATTAAGAAAGGATTAGGTATGAATCTAAATACTATTTTGTTATTAGTAGGTGGCGGATTAGTGCTCTATGTTATTTCGCTCTACA
>QEVC01000002.1 GCA_003576945.1 Candidatus Microgenomates bacterium | reverse complement strand
CTAGGGAAACCAGAGAACCACTCCGAAGCCTCATGGGCACACCAGTTTTCATAAAAGAACCCTTCCTTCAGGATTCCAATATGTATCGCGACTTATTCATAATTATTAGGCTCGATATACTTCATGCAAAAAAGCGGTCTGTCTGAGTCTGCTGACTCAGCGACCTCATGCTCGGCCTACCCGGCCTGCGCAAAATTTTTTGACTGTGAAATATATCTGCGCCTCTGTAAATTATTGCAAGAAAAGTCCGAGGAGGTAGGTGAGGCCATAGTCAAGACCGCCGATATAGAGTCCAACGAGGAGTGAGCCACCGAGAACAATAGCAGTAAGAAACTGGGTTTCTTCTCTACTGGGCCAGGTAATATGAACTAGTTCAGCTTTGACTTCTTTAAAATATGCTAAGAGATTCATATTTGCTATTGTAGCAGGAGAGTGTGATAGACTACAAATTATGAGCGATGTCATATTAGCTAATCTAAAAAGTAGACTCGAGCAGTCTATTGAGGTAGTAAAAAAAGATTTAAGTAGCGTGAGGACTGGGCGCGCAAAACCTTCAATTGTGGAAGAAGTTAAGGTAGAAGCGTATGGTACTTACATGAGTTTGCGCGAGCTCGCAACAATTAGTGCACCCGATCCATCGCTTATTACAATCTCGCCCTGGGACAAGGCACTAGTTGGAGCGGTGGTGGCAGGTATTAACAAGGCAGGGTTGAACCTGAATGCGATAGTAGATGGGGATGTAATCAAGATTGCAATTCCACCACTCACCCAAGAGAGAAGAGAGGAACTAGTCAAACTAGTGCACCAAAAGATTGAGAGTGGCAAGGTAATGATTAGACAGATTCGAACTGAGATCAAAGAAGAGATCGAAGCTCAAAAGGGGGAGTCAGGGATCTCTGAAGATAGTATTAAGGGCTGGCTAGAATCGATGCAGAAAAGTGTGGATGGGGCAATTGTTAGAGTGGAAGAGGTGAGGAAAGATAAAGAAAAAGAACTGATGACTTTGTAAGTTAAAAGTACCTAGTTTATAAAACTATAATACAGGAGATTAATATGTCATTTCAAAAAGTTCGTAAGGCAGTTATCCCAGCCGCAGGATTTGGTACCAGATTTCTGCCACAGACCAAGGCGATGCCAAAGGAGATGCTCCCGATTGTTGATAAACCTGTTATTCAATATATTGTTGAAGAACTAGTTGATGCTGGCATTGAAGACATTATTATTGTGACGGGATATCACAAGCGAACGATTGAAGATCATTTTGATAATCCATCAACGGATTTGATTGAAAACCTCAAGATGGGTGGGGAGAAGAAGAAGCCACTCCTTGATTCGGTGATGAAGATCTCATCTATGGCCAACTTTGCCTATGTACGCCAAAAGGGACCTTATGGGAATGGCACGCCACTCATGAATGTACGACACCTAATAGGGGATGAGCCATTTATTTATACCTGGAGTGATGATTTTATTGCCGCTGAGCCCTCTCGATTTAAGCAACTGTTAGCAGCGTATGAGAAATACGGATATTCTTGTATGGCTAGTGTACGCGCCAAGAGCGACGCGGATTATGATCGCTATGGTTTTGCGGCAGGAAACGAGATAGAGCCTGGAGTGATAGATTGTACAACTATTATTGAAAAGCCAGGCAAGGCTAATGCGCCAAGCGACCTAGCTAATGTCTCAGGATTTCTATTTACGCCTGATATTTTTGAATACCTTGATGCGGTACTAGCTAATTTGCAAGATGGTGACGAGTTTTATTACAACGATGCGCTTAAACTCATGCTCAAGGATGGTAAGCATGTACTCGCGACTGAGATTAAGAATGGTAAGTACTATGACACTGGCAACAAGTTAGAGTACATGAAGACCCAGATCGAGTTTGCCCTAAAAGATCCATCGATGAGTGGAGACCTAAAGGAGTTTATTAAGGGGTTGCAGATTTAGCCGACCAACTAACAGCTTAATTAATTATTTGGTAGTTCTTGACAATTATTATTATAGGGTTATAATATATTTATGAATACCTTAGAAAAAATTGGTGGTTACGAGCCAGTAGGAATAGGTGATGTTCATAAATTTGTCTTTCTAGCCTACGAGGCATTAGATTGGATAAATGATAAATGGAAAAGATCTAATGATAATGGGGGATGGGGCAAACTTGATCTCAGGCCACATGACTTGGTGGATGAAAGTGTACTTAACGCTCCATATCGTGATTCCATAGATGAAATTGGCTTGAGAATTAAAGGCGTATTAGCGGCAGGGAAGTATGCACATGAGGTTGGCGATGGGGTAATGGAAAATGAACTATTGAGATATGAAGAGGATGCGCAGCGCGCTATAGCTGGCATAATAACAGATTTTTGGTTTGGAACGAGTAGGGGTGATACAGAGGCTGGTGACTTAATCTTTAATTCTTTTAGTAAAATAGTTGGGGGCGAGAATGCATTTTATTGGTTGTACACGGCAGCGATAGATAAGGGATTACAAATGTCTAAGACAGAATATCAAGATTGCATAGTCGGAGAACCAGAAAATACGATCAAATTTTGGAGAAAAGTGGGACATGGAAGTACACAGTTAATATTTGATGACCAGCTATATAAAGATGGAGGAACACGTGAAGCTCTGGGTAAGAATAATGAGCAGGTAATTACCTATGATGTTCGAAGTTTAATTGCTAGTAAGGGCCCTAATGAAAAGAGACTGGTGGAAAAGTTTGAGGCAATTACTAGCAGAAGAGCTGAATTTGGAGTTGGATTAGATATATTGGGCAAAATTAAAAATAATGCTTTGTCAGCTGTTATCTCTCAAAAATTGAGAAAATTTGGCATCGGCACAAATGTTGATAAATTAAGGGTGGCAGAAGGAAAATATAGAGAAGCTAGACATGAATATGTCGTGCCGGTAGGAGCTAGTGTTTGGTTTGGTGGATTGGCACTACTATTTGGGTTTGCTGCTTTGGAAGGGTTGAAGCGTGGGATGCCCATGTTCCCAGAACCTGGAAGTTTTGGTGACTGTTCTCCGATTGAGGCTATAGTGCTTTCGGGAGTTTTGGCAATTATTGCGACTCCGTTGATACCAAGCGTGTTTGACATTGATAGAGTAGTTGAGGCTAGGGAGCATCTAGAATCAGTTAAAAAATCAGTTGAAGCGTGATAATTCTGATTTATTATGGCTTTTTCCACTCACCAAAGCCATAGTCGCCAGGAAAAAGGGTGATCTCATCTTCCCGGTCGTCATTTTGCATGATCTCAACCAGCTTATTGGCGACCCATTCTGGGGTGAAGTAGGCCTTACCATTTAAACTTTCTTCAACTTTTTTATCCAGTGAGAGAGGACCAAATGGCGTCAGGGTAGAGCCAAGGGTTATAAGGCAGTAGGAGGGATGGGTGTTTCGAGATTCTTCAGCGAGCGAGAGCATGAGTCCACGGAGAGCAAATTTGGTTGCACAGTAGAGGCTGCGTCCTCGCATGGGGATTGTGCCTGCGCCTGAGCCAATGGTTAAGACTAGGGAGTCACTTGATTTTTCTAAGATTGGAGATAGTGCTTGGGTGAGGAAAAATGGTGCTTCGACGTTTAAAGTGAAGGAAAGATTCCAGTCCGATTGAGTGATCTCTGAGAGTGGTTTGTAGATACCAACACCAGCGCTGTGAATTAGGATGTCGATTTTTTTATAATCCTGAATTATTCGGTTAACTAGTTCTTGGCGCGAAATTGGGTCGGTTAGGTCGGCGTGATAAGTCGCTGGCTTATTAGGATCACGCCCAATGGTAATGACGTTACTGCCTTGATCTTTCAGTTTCTGAGAGAGGACGCTGCCGATTCCGCCGGTTGCGCCTGTGATTAGAATAGTTTTATCTGCTAGATTCATCTGAGCCAAGATCGGGAATCGGACCCGAGACCTTCCCCTTACCATGGGGATGCTCTACCAACTGAGCTATCTTGGCATTTTGGTGCTGGGAGCAAGATTCGAACTTGCGTAGCCGTGAGGCGCGACTTTTACAGAGTCGTGTGTTTGACCGCTCCACCATCCCAGCTTGATATAAAAGAGCTGATCTCACTCATTATTAATTCAAACAAACGTTTGTCAGAGTATCTGATATGAATGAGGCCATGTGACATTTTATCATGTTTTTGACTGCTTTTCTCTCTGATATATGGCTTGGTAAATTGTGTGTTAGGGATCTTAGTTAACTTAGACCAATAATCAACCAGACGTGGTGTTGGGAGTGACTGGTATGTGTAGAGGTAGACTCGGAGTCTAGCCTCATCTATTTGATAGACAATACGGAGGAACCGTAAAAAAACTATAATCATATCGGGATCAGAGTTGACAAAATCTACTCCTTTAGAATTTTTCTTGCCTCCTTCACCCCAATAGAGCATTAGGCCCGCGATCTTGAGTAGTTCTTCGTGATGATTTAGATTTTGTTTAACTTGAAAGGATAATGGTGATTTTGAAAACTGGTAAGTGCGTGTGATTGAGGCTGGTCTTCTGATTATATGGTGACGTTTCATCACACTAACGATGGCTCGTACTGATTTACCATAGTATTCACCTACCTCTCGCATACTAAGACCAGAGTTATAAAGAGACTTTAGTTTTTCGAGTTCTGACTCTGTCCAGAACTTAGGGTAGGGCATGATTTAAGTATTACCAAATAAACACCGAATGTCTAGATATAAAAATGCCCCGCGACTAAGGGGGTTGCGATGAAGCTTTCCCCGGAGTTGAATCCAAGGTGGGTGAGTTGATCTTTAGTCCAATGGAGTAAAGATACGCACTCTCCCGTAAAGCGACATTTTGTCGAGGAAAAAATTCCTCGCAGTCCCTATCAATTGTCGCAGGGCAAGCTCATCGTAGTACAAAGTCCGAGTGGAGTAAAGTGTCTGGAGGTTATAATCATAAGTATGAGAAAAGAATCTGGGGCATTGGGGGGGTGGCAAGAAGAGCTCGTTACAGTCTCACAACAAGGTAGAGTTGGGTTTAAAGCAAGAGCGGAGGAGCAAGCCCAGTGGTCTACGCGTTTGAGAGTGAGAATGATTTGGGTTATGGCGATACTCATGTTGGGGATTGTTTTCGCACGCGTCACATATCTACATATTTTTGAAGCCAATCAGCAACTACTTTTATCGGAAACAAATCACATTGAACAAGTACGTATAACTGCGCGTCGGGGTAGCATCTTAGATAGACGTGGAGTAGTCATCGCTGAGAGTGTGCTTTCTGAAAATGTTAAAGAAGCGAGTCCGAGTGCTTGGAAGCGGAAGTATCCACTAGGGGTCATGGGAGCGAGCGTGCTTGGATATTTGTCTGAGGTTAACCCACAGGAGATCGGCTGTCGAGAGGGGTTATGTTATAACCAGGGGATGTTAATCGGACGAGCTGGGGTGGAATCAGCCTATGAGCAGCTTTTGAGAGGCAATGATGGTGGACTCATCCAGGAAGTGGATGCGACAGGTCAAGTAGTTAGGGAGCGAGGAAGAAATGAAAGTGAGGAGGGTAAGCCAGTAAAATTAACAATAGACGCTAGACTGCAGGAGATCAGCTATCGTGTTATGGATAGCGCCAGGGTTAAGGACCAGAAAGTTAGGGGAGCGGTGGTGGCGATGAATATGCAGGGAGAGGTAATGGCTTTGGTAACGTATCCCAGTTACGATCCGAGTGATATTACCCACTATTTGAGGGATAGCTCAGAGAATTATTTTTTAAATCGGGCGACAAATGGGTTATATCCACCAGGGAGTGTGTTTAAGATGGTAACGGCCTATGCTGGACTTGTTGGTGGCAAAATTACCAAAGAAACAGAAATTGAAGACACGGGGGAGATAAAAGTGGGTGAGTACCGATATGGTACCTGGAACTTTGATCAGGCAGGAAAAAAAGAAGGTAATTTAAGTTTGGTCAAAGCCTTGTCGCGCAGTAATGACATCTATTTTTACCGGGTTGGAGAAATGGCGGGTGTAGAAGCTCTCGTTAAAATGGCGAAGAAATTTGGCTTAGGGAGAGCGACGGGGATTGAGATTGGGAGTGAGGCGGAGGGCCTGGTACCTGATCCATTGTGGAAGGAGAGGCGGACGGGGGAATCATGGTTCCTTGGTAACACTTATCACTTATCAATTGGACAAGGTGATCTCCTTGTTACACCAATCCAAGTTGCGAGAATGAGTGTGGCGACGGTGACAGGAAGAGAGTGTATGGCACATATAACGCTTGACTCAGAGGCGCGGTGTAGTGATCTTGAGATACCCACGGAGTATATTGAGGTTATAAAAGAAGGAATGAAGGCCGCATGTTCCTCGGGCGGTACGGCTTACCCATTCTTCAATTTTGAACCATATGTTTTGTGTAAAACAGGGACAGCTCAGCACGCGGGACAAAAAAAGGAAGATGATCTGCCACATGCCTGGATTACAGTGGCTTATCCAGGCGAGAACCCAGAAATGATTTTGACAGTACTAGTTGAATCAGGGGGTGAAGGATCGGCAGTAGCGGGGCCGATTGCTAAACAGATTCTCGAAGAGTGGAAGGGGTTGGGTAATTAGCTAAGATAAGATAAAATAAAGTTACTGCCACCTTAGCTCAGTTGGTTAGAGCGGCTGTTTTGTAAACAGCAGGTCCAGGGTTCGATTCCCCGAGGTGGCTCAACAAATAAAAGAGTAAAGAAAAATTTTAAGAAGGACTAAGCGGTTGGAGCAGGAGCGGGATTGGTGGTTTGGGTAGCATCCGCAGTTACACCGGCTTTTAGAGATTCTAGTTCTTTTTGAATCTCGGCGAGAGCGGCCTCGTCACTACTTTGAGTTGCAACTGGTCCACCGAGTGGTTCGGGTGAGGGTAGGCTACTGGGGACAGCTGGCGCTGGAGGTTCTGTGGTTGGTGGCGTGGGTGGCTCGGCCGGAGTTGGAACTGCTGGCATGGGAGGAAGGTCAAGTGGGGGGACGCTAAGTGGTGTAGCAGCTGCGGGTGAGGGAGGCTGAGGTGTGGGGAGTGGGGGTAAATCTAGGGGAGGAAGGATTGGGTTTGGTTTATCAGTTTGTGATGAGACTGGGGGAACGCTGTCCACTGCGGGTGGTAGTGAAGTATCAGGTTGCGAATTACCACTTAACTTAGCGATAGTTTCTTCGGCGAGCTTCATCCTACGCTCAGTGGCTTTTTGAAAAATCTCTAATTCTTTAACGATGGTGGGGTAGACTTTGGGGAGATCGGGCTCACTCGTGTTGTTGACGATGTCAATAAGATTGATCTTGATCGGCTCGCGCAGTGGTGAGTCTATCAACAAGTTGATAAGTGTTTGCTTATTAATTGTATCGGGCATTACATTAACTTTAACTTTATACCTATTGTGTGTCAAGCGGGTAATTGGTAGAATACCCACATGGCAAAAGCAAAAAAAGGTCCACGACAATTGTTTGGGTTGAAATGTAGTGTGTGTAATAACTTTAATTACACAACCACTCGCAATAAACTAAATACGCCCGAGAAGTTGACTCCAAGTAAGTATTGTTCGACTTGTCGCAAACATACCACACATAAAGAAGCGAAGAAGCTAAAGTAGTTTATTTGATTTTACGGTGGAGTTTGAGGATATTATCGGCACTCCTTGCGATGGTTGGGGCGAGGCGGTGGGCGCGGGTGAGAGCTAATTCAACCCACGGTAATTTACCCTCGATTGGCATGGTGGTAATGGCTCTAAGTTGAGGGAGAATGTTTTCAATATCTGCACGGAGGGAGACTCCCCAGTTTTCAGTGACGGCACGTATGTTTTCTTCCCACTCACCCCAGGGGCGAAGAGTTAGGAGGAAGCAGCCGGCGGCGACAGCCTCATACGCCATATCGCCACTGGGCTTGCTAATAAAGCCGTCAGCCCAAGGAAAGATATGGTCAAGGAGGAGTTCATTCGCGCCGATTATGTCATTATCTCTAAAGATTCGAAAAGGTGACTGATCATCATTTGATTCGCCAGTTTTAATATTGTGCGTTTTGGCAAAAGTGGTAAACATGGTTTCAAAATCTTCGTGGACTCCAGCGTAAGCGGCGATGTGAACTTCGCCTTTTTTAATCGCGGGAGCTAAGTGAACTAGGAGATCTTGGATCTCATCTTTGTTGGTGCCGAGTCCACCAGTGGTGATGGCGAGTCTTAGGGGACGGTAGCGGTAGCCACGAATGGCAGTATTTTTGTCTTTAATGGGGATGCGAGGATCGACGGGACAGCCAGTAACATGGACGCGCGAATGGTCGATTTTGTGGCCGAGAATGTAGCCGAGCTCGATCACTCTGGCTTTGGTGGCTTTGTCAAAGACAGCCCAGGTGAGTTTGGGATTATCCGCATGAGTCAGATATTGTGGTCTGACATGAGGATCGGTTATGACCTGCAGGACCGCTTTGCCATTTTCAAGGAGGATGTTGCCGGCTTCGTAGTGCAGACTAATGATGGGACGTTCAACGCGTCCAGTGACATAGGTGAGAGGCTCACGAATCGCAGCGGTTAAGGGGAGTTGATTTCTGAGTCTAGTGTCCATCAAATCTTTGAGTTCTTTGAGGAGGGGAGAGCGCGCAATTAGGCGACCCATCCTCTGTGTAAACATGATCTTGGGCCAGTCGCGGGCGGAGACGTAGTTGGTGGGGTCGATCATCCAAAAAGTTTGCCTGGATTTGGTGGCGGCGACAACTAGAGCGTTAGCCATACTGTAGTGAGCACGACTAAAGGTGACATCGGGAGTATTTTCCTCTGGATCTTCGCCAAATTTTTCCTTTAATTCATTTTTAAAAGTAGCGCTCACTGTCACAATGGGGATATCGACAGTCTCTAGGAGATGTCGCTCTTCGTGGGCGGTGCGCTTAAACTCTAGATCTTCGGGAATGGGGGAGTGAGTAATTGTGGGCATGGTTTAACTTTAACTGCGTGAGTCACGTTTTGTAAATAAGCAGGGATGGAAGGAATCGAACCTTCGTTAGAGGTTTTGGAGACCTCCGTCCTACCGCTGAACGACATCCCTAGGTAGTGGGCTTATTTTAACCTATCTTGTATAATCTGTCCCGATGAAACGTAATTTGGGAGTGGAAATCTTTGGTGTGGGATTAGCTGTCCTCATGATGAGAGAGGGGTGGATGCAGATACCTGAAGAGACTAGGCGGCTGATGTGCTCTATCATGATTTGCGTTGGCCCGGTTGGGGTAGG
The DNA here is from genome assembly GCA_003576945.1 of Candidatus Microgenomates bacterium. Lineage (GTDB taxonomy): Bacteria > Patescibacteriota > Microgenomatia > UBA1400 > UBA12108 > GWF. Next base: position 61,349 of record QEVC01000002.1, on the reverse strand, counting down.
ATTATTTTTTGCAATTGTTAGTAATGCTAAATGGATGAGTAGAAAGTAAATTTAGAGTAGTAAGTTGCTAACAAAGCTGATAGCGGGGGAGATGAGGACAGAAATAGGAGAACTGCCACTGGCGATGGGGAGGAGGAGCATGATTAGGATTAGAGTTCCATATTGATGCATGAGGTTGTCGTATTCGACAGCAAGCTCGGTGGGGAGGAAGCCTTTGAGGATTTTTTCGCCATCAAGGGGGAAAACGGGGACAAGGTTAAAAATCGCGAGCGAAATGTTCATCATGATCATGAGGGGGATAATGCTCGCAATTAAGCTACCTGCTCCGAGAAAGCTAGATAGAATAGAGAGAATAATCGCTAGAACGATATTGCTGGCCGGTCCGGCGAGAGCGATTAGGGCGGTGTCTCTTTTTGGGTTTCTTAAATTATAAGGATCAAATTCGACTGGTCGACCCCAGCCAAAGCCGACTATTAAGATTAGGATCGTACCGAGTGGATCTAAGTGGGCGCGGGGATCGAGAGTGATGCGCCCATTGGCGCGAGGAGTGGGGTCGCCGAGGTAGTCGGCCGTTTTGGCGTGGGCGTATTCGTGGATGGTTAAGGCAACTACCAAGCTGATCGCCCAGATAATGAAGACGATAGGGTTGGTAAAGAGGGTGGATAACATGAGGGTAGTATAACCAAACCTTGACATCTGGACAATCTGTGATATATTATGGGATATATGAAAAAACTCATTGCACTGATCGTGTTTAGCTTTTTATTCACCATCGCTTCGCCAGCTTCGGCGAGGGAAGGATCGATTGACCTAACGAGCTCTAGCGTATCTTGTAAAGGCATTTCACTATTTCAGAGTGGTTCTTACCGAATATTTGGCCGCTGCGATGGCTTGGTTTACCCACACGAGACTACCTATAACAAATACGTCTTATGGGGCAAAACGATTGCTCGTGGAGAGCTGATTAGAATCGGGGCAGTTGAGGCTGGATATTTCTCTGGTAACATTGCCAGTCCATTTGGCGACATGGTAATAACCGCTGAGACAGACAACCTCGTGCGTAAGCCTAGTGATAAAGTGGTGGTCTCTGGCAAATTGACCGTTTTTGATTTTGATAAATCTAAGGTTACTATCTCTACGACTACTACTACGACTCCTGCTGCTTCGACTGCTCCCACTGGGATGACTGTTCAAGACACAACTTCAAAAGTTACTGCGGCTACCAGTACGGCTGGTAGTGTGATCGGACGGATATTGACATCACTGTTGGTTATTATCCTCGTGATCGTGGGTATAGCGATTGGTGCATCACTGATATTTAGAAACAGGGGTAGTGTAAGTCACTAAGTTGTGCTAAACTACATATCTATGGCAAACATGTGTGATTTTTGTGGTAAAAAGCGTGATGTAGGACACAACGTCTCCCATGCTAAAAACCGCACCCAAAGAGTTCGTAAACCAAACCTCCATACCCACCGTATGCAGCTAGGCGAAGCCAGACTTAGACTACGCCTCTGTACCAAGTGTCTGCGCAGTGTGAAGGGGAAGTAAGTATTTTGTATTTAGTATTTTGAATAATGTATGAGTCCCTCGAGAGAGGGATTTTTGTTATATACTAGACTATGTATGGCTGCCCTAACAACTCACTTAGTTACGATCCCGAGAGAGACTGAGGTTACGCCTGAGTCGGCGGCCACGTTTTTGTCCACTTTCCCCAGGATTCTGCACAAATCCCTTTTTGATATCTGGATTAAGGGTGAGCCAAAGCCAGTGGTGGCGCTTGAGATCGGGGTGTGGGAGCAGAAAATAAGATTTTTGGTGACGTGTTCCTCCTATCTTTCTCAGTTTGTAACCTCCCAGATTCAGTCTACCTATCCACTCGCCACCATTACGCCCATGACTGATCCACTACCCAACCTCGTGGGTGGGCTTAATGTCGGAGAACTTAAGCTCTCTCTAGCCTCATTTTACCCACTAAAAACGTGGAGTGATTTTCGTGATACAGATCCGATTAACTCCTATCTCTCAGTACTATCTAAGGCAGAGCCAGGTGAGGTAATTTGGCTATCCTGGGTACTTTCTTCTGCACCTGAGTCGTGGCAGGGAGAAGGGAGGAGTGCGCTAGACCGAGGGAGGAGCATGGGGGTGACCCAGAATGCGCAGGGATACTCCGAGCGTCGGGGGACACTACCCAATGCTCGCGGGATTGAGGAGAAGATAGGAAATGAGGGCTTTGGGGTCAGTTTTCGGGTAGGGACTAACCGATCTGGGAGGCTAAAGGAGCTAGCAAGCGTGTTTGGGGTATTTTCCCGTCCTGATGGGAATAGTTGGTCACTCTCGACTCCATTATTTGGGATGGAGGGGGCGCGCCGGGCACTGGTTATGCGCAAGCCAGTGGGCAAACGGGTAGTCTCGGTGCCAGAAATGGCGACCCTATGGCATCTGCCGAGCGAAAAAGTAAAGATCCCGATGATTGTCTGGGGTGCGAGGGTATTTTCGGAACCACCCGAGAACTTGCCGGTGGCGGAGGGAGCGAGTGAAGAAGTGAAAGCAAAAATTAACTTTTTTGCCCGAACAGTATTTAAGAATCGTGATTTAATTTTTGGAATTAAAGAAGCAGATAGAAGGCGCCATATCTGGAGTATAGGGAAAACGGGAACAGGTAAAAGTACATTGATTGCCAATATGGCGATTGATGATATTAAAAAAGGGAGGGGAATAGCCATAATCGACCCCCACGGTGACCTGTCGGAGACGATCCTCGATTACATCCCAGCCTCGCGCATTAATGACGTGATTTACTTTAATCCAATAGATCGAGATCGGCCGGTAAGACTTAATATTCTCGAAGTTAAAGATCAGGCACAGCGAGAGTTAATAGTCTCTGGAATTGTGGCAATTTTTAATAAGCTCTACGGGCATTCCTGGGGACCCAGGCTCGAGTATATTTTACGAAATACTTTGCTCGCACTCTCAGAAACACCAGGAGCTACGCTCGTAGATATCCCTAGAATATTGACGGAGCGAGGATATAGAGCCCAGGTGGTATCAGGATTAAAAGATCCAGTAATTAAGCGGTATTTTGAGAATGAATTTGAAAAGATGCCTGAAAAAATGATGCAAGAGTCGATCTCGCCAATCCTAAATAAGGTCGGACAGTTTATTAGCTCACCACTGATTCGTGCGATCATTGAGCGGCCCCAGAGCTCCGTGGATATTGAAGAAGTGATGAATGACGGCAAGATCCTGATTGCTAATCTCTCACAAGGAAAACTGGGAGAGGATAACGCGGCCCTAATCGGTGCAATGCTGATTACCAAGTTTCAGCTCGCGGCGATGAATCGAGTAGATCAGGTCGAGGCAGAGCGGCGGGACTTTTACCTTTATGTTGATGAGTTTCAAAACTTTGCGACCACCTCATTTATCAAAATCTTATCGGAAGCGCGTAAGTACAAACTAAACCTGATGATGGCGAACCAGTATATGGCCCAGATCCCGATCGAGGTGCAAAAGGCGATATTGGGCAATGCCGGCTCGATCGCGGCTTTTACCATGGGAGCGGATGATGCGCGGATTATTATGAAAGAGTTTGGGGATGTGTTTACAGATAAAGATCTAGTAAATCTCGAGAATTTCCAGATAGCACTGCGACTCATGGTGGACTCGATGTCGGGACGCGCATTTGTAGCCCGCACCTTGCCGCTACCCTCTAGTCGGAACCAGAATAGGGAAAAGGTGATTAGGGTGAGTCGGGAGCGGTGGGGGAGAAGTTAGAGATAATACTTTACAAAATCAGTATAGAGAATTGGTTTTGGCTTGCCAGGGATTAGGACCATAATTTCGCCGTTGGGTGAGAGGGATAGTGTGAGCTGGAGTTCTCCTTTTTTGGTTTTTGCTACTGTCCAGACTCGCTCATATGGGTTGAGGCCACGGATTAGGTCGGGGAGGATGTTCTCTGTTCTCTCTGGATGATGGGTGAGACGGAGATGGATTAGGGGGTTGACTGTGTCACCCACCTTCAAGGTCCGACCTTGAAGTAGCTTTTGGACGATGTCCCACTCGATGTAGCCAGACTGGCGGGTGAGCTTGCGGGTAAAGATTAGTTGATTCGTAAATCTGTTAATCCGTAAATCCGTAAATCCGTCCGATAAATGCTGAATAAAGATTTCAGCACCCTTGGTAAAAAGTCGGTTGAGGAGGGTGGTAGAGGTATCGGAGGGATGAATGGGAGCTGACTGCTGGGCGATGATACTGCCAGTATCGATACGCTCGTCGATATGCTGGAGGGTGATCCCGGTCTCTTTATCGCCCATGATGATGGCGTAAGGACCTGGTGCAACATTGCGGTACTGTGGGAGGAGGGAGGGGTGGAGATTATAGAGATGACCGCTAAACAAACTGATAAAGTCGGCGGGGAAGAGGTGGGGGAAAGAGGCAGAGAGGCCAGTTAGATTGGTATTTTGTATGTTGTATTTTGAATGTTGTATATATTTGATCAATTCTTCGTTGTTGTCTTGATAATATAATATTTTTATGTCTTGCGTTTTGGCGAGAGTTTCGACTTCGTTGGGACTAAGAATACCTTGCTTTCCTTTGGGCCCGCCTGCATCGCTATGCGAAGTATTGCGGGCAGGTTTTGGTTGGTCGGTGACTACTAGTGTTGGAGCGTGATTTTGACTGATTAGCTCACTTAGTACGACGGCACTAAAACGATCGGAGCCAAAAAAGATAAGAGGCGACATATGTGGCTAGTATAGCGGGAGGGCTAGGACTGGACAAGGGAGGTATAATGGGTGTGTATGGAAAAACGTGAGACTATTTTTAAGTTTGTGCTTCCTGCATTTTTGAGTTTTTTACTTGTTTCTTATATGGTGGTGGAAGCCAATTATGGAGATACTGCTTGGTTTAAGGCCATTGCTAATGGAGATTATGGCAATGAACCTTATGCTACGCAAACTTTGCCTCCAGAAGCAATGCCTGTGACGGGCACACCAGCTCCCCATTCAGGCGATATTAGCGGTAGAAATATTTTTAATATACCTGTAGCGTGTGTGGCAATTAATACGGATAAATGGGGCTTTCCAGAACACTATGATCCTCTTAAACCTGAAGTACCAACTGCCAATGCCGCGATTGGAAGGTTGAGGCGCGCGGGATATGGGGTTGGTGGGCAAGTCGTAGTTGTCCAAGGCAAATCAATAAAAGTTCTGCCAGAGAATAGCCCTGAATTAGCACATCTCGCCAATGGAACGGCAATCTGTGTTCCCGTGAATGAGTAAGAAGTATGATTTTGTCAGATGTTGGGTTGTGGGTTATTACCACTTGATAATTTTAATGGGATCTTCGACCTGGATAAACTTATCTTGCTCGTTGTCGAGGAAATAGAGAGGGAGATTGTGTTTGAGCGTGTAGTCGGTAAAGAGGATACCGTCTAGATGGTCTTGTTCGTGCATAAAGACGCGGGCCGCAAAACTAGTAAGAGTTTTGTAGACTTCGACACCGTGCTCGTCAATTGCTTTAATTTTAATTTTTTTGGCCCTTGGGACAGGTCCATAGAGGTGAGGGATGGAGAGACAGCCTTCGAGAGTGGGGCGCTCGGGAGTGCCACCGAGGGTGGTCTCTTCACTCTGGTCTATGATTTCGGGGTTGAGATAAATACGAATTTTTTTTTCTAGATAGGTGGCAAAGCCGCGCCTTGAGATCCCGATCTGGGGGAAACTGAGGCCGACGCCCTCGGGGTTATGGGCACCCTTTAGAGCGTCGATTAGATCTTGGATTTCTTCTTGAACTTCGAGAGTAATGCTTTGAATTGGCTCACACTTGGTGCGAAGGGTGGGGTGAGGGACTGAGATTATAGTTGACATGTAGATCATTATATCAAGAAATAAATGATATGGTATGATATATTTATCTAATGCTACTTTTTTTAGTAGAGTAAAATTTTTTCGTTTAAAGCGCCACTATATGTAGCCAGGTTTTCTTTGGCGCTTGAGAGTAGATCAGGTATAAGTTTCTTTTGATCAGTTTGCTCGTAGAGGAGAGTGAGGGCATAGTAGGGACTCTCGTAGTTGGGCTTGAGGGAGATGGCTTGCTTAAACTGGGTTATGGCTTGATCATTATTGCCGAGGCGAGTATAGATTAGGCCTAGGTTGTAGTAGAGTTTGGGGTCGGTGGGGGCGAGGGTGCGGGCCTCTTCGAGTTCTCTCGCGGCAGGCTGGTAATATTGGGAGTCGTTGGTGGATAGGGTGAGATAGATTTTTGCTCGGCTCTTGTAGAAGTTGAGATGGTAGGGATTGAGCTTCTTGGTTAGCTCGGCTTCTTTGACAGCGAGTTCTGTTTGGCCTAGTTGGGCGTAGGCTTCGCCGACGGTACTATGATACAAGTCTAATCCTGGCCTACTATTTACGGCCTTCTGGAGGAGTGGGAGAGCATTCCCAGGTTGATTGGCATCTAAATAGGCTTTCCCTTTAGCAAAGCTAATATCGGTGAAGAATAGGTGGGCGGGGTAGATGAGAGGGAGAAAGATTAGGAGGACTAGATTCTTGTCGTTTTTGCCTTTATCTAGTTGTTGATTTACAGATAGGGGCAGCGCGGCAATAAGGGTCGTCAAGAGATAGACTGGGATCACGGAGAAGCCAAAAAAGTTGGTGATGGTGAAACCAATAATGGTGGCACCTAAGACAGGGTAGAGACTGCGCAAATTATTATCTTCTTCTTGATTGATTTTTTTGGATTTAACAACTAATTCTGTACTTTTAAGAAAGACAGCATAGTGAAAGTAGAGGTAGGCAAGGAGACCGAGCACGCCAGTGGTTGCCGCAATGTTTAGATATTCGTTGTGGGCTTTGTTGTAAAGATAGTCCCACTCTGAAGTATTGTTGTGAGCGACTGGTCTCTGCCAATAATAGGTATAAGCAAAGGTTTCGGGACCTGTCCCGATCATGGGGTGTTTTTGAATTAACTTGAGAGCGCCGGACCAGACTATGCGACGAATATCCCCACTTTCAGTCCCTCCATTTTCGAGTTGGGTGCCGGTTGATTGGGAGCTAGTAATTTCTTGCTTAGGAGATTTTAGGAGATCTATTAACTTGGGAGTGTAGGGAGTGCCGACAAAAAGAGTGACAAGTAGAAAGTAGAAAGTAGAAAGAAATAGTTGTTGTTTTATTTTGGTGAAGGAGAACTGGCGAGCGAGGAGGAGCCAATAAAGTGGATAGCTAAGTGCGAGGGCAATAAAACCGGAGCGAGATTTGGTGAGGAGGAGGCCAATGAGTATGACGCAGTAGGCGGTACGCAGTGTAAGTGATTTTGGAAAATCTCTAATAAGATAGAGAGATAAAAATAGATTGGGGAGGAGGTAGGCAGCGAGCCAGTTGGGTTGGCCGAGCGAGCTAAAAGGGCGGTTGACCACGTCCTGGATCCAGAGCGATTTGTCGATTCCCAGGCGCTGTAAGATGGCATATAGGCTAATAAAAAAAGCTGTTCCTACAGATACTTTTATAAGTTTTTGCACACTTTCTTTATCCAGGTAGAGGCAAGCGGCAAAGTAGAGAATGGTGTAACAAATGGTAGTTAAGAGACCTTGGTGGAAGCGACTATAGTAACCCCAAAAACTGGTATAGGGACTGATGCTAAAGATAGTGGATAAGAGCTGGGTGGCGAGGATTGCAAGTACGGCGAGACTAATGGGACTCGTAAATCCGTTAACCCGTAAATCCGTATATCTCTGAGAATGACGATTATGTAAGTAATCTACTATGGCGGCGGTGAGGATGGTGAGGGTAGCAGAGAGGAGGAGGATGAACTTGGGGAACTCAAAGAGCTCGGAGTTGAGGGTGGTAAAGGTGAGGGGAATAAAGATGACAGAGAGGTGGAGGATGGTCTGGATGAGGATTTGCATAATAAAATTATAACAGGATTTGTTTATCAGTTTCGACTTACATTTTTTTGCTTTTGAGAAATTCGTTTCAGGAAAAATATGGTTCGACCGTTGTCACTTGCTCACTCATATTTTTCTTGATTTCTCATACTTACAATGCGCAAAAAAATAACGTCTGCACTGATTGAGCGTAATTTCAAAATTATTTTGTAAACCAACCATTCTGATGTTGTTTGATGTCTTATGATCGCTCTATGATGTCTCTATTCCAGATCTGTGCTATCATATAGGACGCATATGTTGAACTCACTTTTGGGACTATTTTCGATGGATATGGGGATTGATCTCGGGACGGCCAACACGCTAGTTTTTGTAAAAAATAAAGGGATATTAATTAGAGAGCCTTCTTATGTTGCGAGGCACAAAAAAACGGGAGCGGTCCTGGCGATTGGCAGTGAAGCAAAGCTCATGGCAGGGAAAACTCCGCAAGCAATCGAAGCAGTGCGACCACTGCGGGATGGGGTGATTGCGGATTATGATGGGGCGCTGGCCATGCTTGATTTTTATATCAAAAAAGTTCACGAACACTCACCCTGGATTGCCAAAGTACCAAGACCGAGAGTGATTATTGGAATACCGTCAGGAGTTACGGAAGTAGAGCGACGCGCAGTGTCTGAGGCAGCGGTTGCAGCCGGTGCGCGCGAAGCTTTTTTGGTAGAGGAGCCGATGGCGGCGGCTATCGGGGCAGGACTCCCGATTGATGAGCCACGAGGGCAAATGATTATAGATATAGGTGGTGGCACTACTGAGATAGCGGTACTCTCGCTTGGGGGTATTGTGCTTAATAAATCGCTAAGAGTGGCAGGGGACGAACTAACAGAATCGATCATCCACTTTGCACGAGTTAAATATGGATTACTCTTGGGTGATGCGAGTGCGGAGGAGGTAAAGATAAATGTGGGGAGTGCCTCTTCTGATTCGAAATTAGATGGACTACAAGCGGTGGTTAGAGGAAGAGATCTAGGATCAGGACTACCAAAGTCGATGAAGTTTAATAGCAGTGAAGTGAGAGAAGCTTTGGCCCCAACCTTACAACAAATAGTTCGTGGAGTGATGGACGTGCTTGAGGAGACACCACCAGAGTTAATCTCTGACATTATTCAGCATGGGATCACAATGGCGGGGGGAGGATCCTTAATTAAAGGAATAGACAAAATGATATCTGAGGCAACGAGTATGCCAGTCTATGTGTGTGAGGAGCCGATGGCGGCGGTTGTTCGGGGGTGCGGCAAGCTACTAACGGATGAGCGACTATTAAAGAAAGTTAAAGTTGGAGCGAGGTTGAGATACTAATTATGAAAACATTTCAAAAACTGAAACAGCACCCAGATTTGTGGCAGCAGTACTGGGTGCGAGAGCGGGTGATTGATGCCATCCGAGCCTTTTTTAAGGGTCGTGGATTTCATGAGGCGGAGGTGCCACTCTTACTACCCACACCCTCGACCGAGCCATTTCTAGAGGTATTTAAAACTCAGTTAGTCGATGACCATGGTCGTAAATGGGTTAGTTTTTTGCCATCTTCACCCGAATTCGCATTAAAAAAACTCTTATCGGCAGGTTCTGGATCTATTTTTACCATTACCAAATCCTTCCGTAATGGGGAAGGGAGGTCTAGTCGACATAACCCAGAGTTTACGATACTCGAGTGGTATCACACTCCAGGTGACTATATGACAGTTGCGCAAGATTTTGAAGAACTAATGGAACATATTCGTAAAGCCGTAAAGCCTTCTGGCTGTGAATCCGTTTTGGAATACCAGGGTAAAGAGTATTCGCTGCAAGCGCCGTGGGAGCGGATAAGTGTCGCCGAGGCATTTGAAAGGTATGCGGGGATAGATGTTGAGACGATGCTTGATCGGGACAAGTTAAAAGAAGCAAGTAAAAAGAAGGGTTACCAGGTAGATGATGAGAGTACCTGGGAGGAGATGTGGAATCAGATTATCGCAAACGAAATAGAACCAAAACTCGGAGTGGCTGGTCCGACTATAATGTATGACTTTCCCGTTTCTCAAGCTGCGCTAGCCAAGAAAGCCAAGGATCCCCGGTTTGCGGAGCGGTGGGAGGTTTATCTAGCGGGATATGAGTTAGGTAATTGTTTTTCGGAGCTTACCGATTGGCAGGAGCAAGAGGCTAGGTGTAAGGCTGATCTAGTGAAAAGGAAGAAGCTGGGTAAGACAGAGTATCCGATGGATCATGATTTTATTGAGGCATTAAAGCTCGGGATGCCAGAAGCTGGTGGAATCGCAGTGGGAGTGGATCGGTTAGTTGCTTTGTTTGCAGATACACCCAGTATTGCAGAGACACTGTTTTTCCCGGTAGAAGAGATGTTTGAGAACTAAGATAGCATTTCGATTTACAATTTTTTGTTTTTGAGAAATTCGTTTCAGGATAAATTAGATTCGACCGCTGGTGCTTGCTCATCTAATTTCTCTTGAATTCTCATACTTACAATGCACAAAAAATTGACGTCTGCATGCTCTATTGTGAGTGAAAGGACAGGTGGATTAATATGTAAATTTGACAGCATGGCGTATAATATAGGACATATGAAACAATTTTTGATCGGTTTAGTTACAGTACTTTTATTAGTTGTTGCGGGAGTTCTCGCTTTTCGTGGGGTGACAGGACTCTTTGGCAAACTATTTCCAACCCATAGTGCTAGTCCAGTTGCTAGCGCAACACCAATACCCACCATAACTCCAACACCTAGTGCGACAGTTAAGCCTAGTGCAAACCCATCTGCTACACCAAAAGGAGTTACAACGACTAAGGGTGGAATGGTTAAGGGAGAGAGTACTGTGGTAACCAAAAAAACAGTTACGACTACTTCACATTTAACACTTACCTTGGTTAAGACCAGTATTTGTCCGATTAGCTATATGACGGAGGTTAAAGATATTACTGGTCCACTAACTCTTCGCTATGAGCTAATTGATAATACCAGCTTTGGAATTACGATTTGGAAGAAGGATGGCAACGAACTACTAGCTAATACTACCTATGGTGGCAGAAGCGGCACAATCAAAACTATCTCGGGCGTTGATTATATGAAGGTCAGAGTCGAGTCTAAGAGTTGCGCTGGGAACAATGATAACTGGCTAAAACTTACAGCTGAGAGATAAAGTTTACGCACGACTAACGTACTCACCAGTCTCGGTATCGACTATTACTGTTTCACCAGTTTTGACAAAGAGAGGTACCATGACTTCAAAACCGTTCTCGGTCATCGCGGGTTTTTTGGCAGCATTTACGGTATTTCCGGCAACAGCATCCTGAGCTTCGGTAATTTTGAGATTTACTTTGGGGGGGAAGCGGACGCCAATTACTTCACCTTCGTATTGATTAAAGAACATCTTGGCTTCGGCGAGCAGGTATTTTTCTTTGCCATCAAAGACCCATTTCTTAACCTCAAATTGATCAAAGGTGCGAGGATTCATGAAATAGTAGGTATCGCCATCGCCGTAGAGATATTGAAGCTCTAAGGTGTCGACCTCAACGATTTCCACGGTCTCGCTACTTTTGTAGGTAAAGTCTTGAACGCTGCCGGTTTTGACATTCTTTAGTCTAGTGCGGGCGAAAGCGCTGCCTTTGCCGGGAAAATAAAATTCACATTTGACGACTTCGTGAGGAGCACCCTTAAAGAGGACAAACATTCCACCTTTGAGTTGATTTGCTTTGATGCTGGACATAGCAAGAGATTATATGTCATAGTTAGGGTAATGCGCAAATATTTGACCAAAAACTGGAAGACATTAGCTTTAGTCTTAGGACTTTTTGTGCTCTTACCGATTACTATTCCGCTGGCTCAGCGAGCGTGGAAGTATCTAACGGGTGCGAGCTATGCGCCGGCTAATATTACAGTTGATGTGAGCCAGACTAATGGGCGCGTGAAGCGGGTTTGGGATGGGGTAGCGCAGGGTTTTGAGAAGTTGCCCGATGCTGATTTTAGATTAAATCAGGTTGCGTCAATCGTTAAGCCCACTGGGGTTAGATATGTTCGGATAGACCATGTTTTTGATGGATTTGATGTTATCTCTAGAGGCAGTGACGGAAGACTTGCGTATAACTGGACTAAGCTCGACAACATAATTGGAGACATTACGGCAATGGGGGCAAAACCCTTTATTGCTTTGTCATATATGCCCACAGCCATTAGTAAGGGAGATATTCTCGACTTTCCGAAAAACTGGGGTGAGTGGGGACAGGTGGTAGCAGCTACAGTATCGCGTTACAGCCGTGATTATAAGGGGGGGATTGATGGAGTAATCTATGAGGTGTGGAATGAACCAGATTTATTTGGTGGCTGGAAGATGGGGGGTAGTAAAAATTATGTGACGCTCTATGCAACAGCAGCGAATGCGGCGAATGGCGTGCGTGGAACTAAACCATTTAAGATTGGTGGACCTGCCACGACGGGATTCTACCCTGCATGGGTAACCGGTTTCTACGATAAACTAGATGAAAATGTAAGAATCGATTTCTTCTCTTGGCATCGCTATTCATCTGAAGTTGATTTCTTTGTACGTGACGCACGGACTGCGACCGAAATGATGCAGACGCGGATCCACAAGCCACAGGACTTGTATATAACAGAATGGGGAATTAACCCTGAGCGCGGAGCGGCATACGATGGGAGATGGGCTGCCGCACACTATCTGGCAGTCAACAGAGCACTGATGGACTCAAATATTGATCTAGCTTTTGCGTTTGAAATTATGGATGGGGCACCTGCTGACAAAGGACAGTTTCATGGTGGCTGGGGAATGCTTACTAATCCTAAATATGGGGCGGTTGCGAAGAAGCCGAGGTTTAAAGCTTGGGAGATGCTCGCGCCAATTAGTGGAGACCGGTTGGTCTTATCTGGCGAGGGGAGTTATGTGACAGGGGTGGCGACGCGAGATGCTAATGAGACTATCAGGGTACTTTTAGTTAATTATGACGAAACTGGTAAGCATGACGAAGTAGTCCCATACACAATGATTGGGATGTTGGATGGAGTATATAGTGTGAGTGAGACATATCTATCAGGTCGTGTGGTTAATACAAGCGTGACGGTGGTAGGTGGGACATATACACGTGATATTTCGCTAAATGCTAGTGATGCCGTGCTCTTAACAATGACTAGAAAGTAATGTTATACTGGCAAAATGTTTCCGACAGATAAAGACTTTGCACTCGCCTCTGTGATGCTAGACCACTCGGTCTCTATTAAGGCGAAAGAAAAGGTTTTAATCACGACAAGTGATCTCGGTATTCCACTGGCCAAGGCGGTTTATATCGAGACGCTTAAGCGTGGGGCCTACCCCATGCTTGATGTTGCAACGAGCGGGATGGATTTTGAATTTTATAAGCTCGCTAATGATTGGCAACTACTACATGTCCCAGAGGAAGTAGTAAAAGCCAAGATCTCCTGGGCAGACGCTTATGTACGAATAGTAGCGGATGATAACCTTAGATCTCTTTCTGAGATAGATCCTGTTCGGATGACCGAAAGATCTAAATTAATTAGACCACTAATGGATCCCATGATCGACTCGGATCGCTGGATCCTGACATATTATCCAACAGACGCGATGGCGCAAGAAGCAGGGATGAGCCTATCATCTCTCAGAGATTTTTATTTTGAGAGTGTACTTGTTGATTACAAAAAGATGGAGCGTGAGCTTAAGTCGCTGGAGAAAATCATGGATCAAGGCAGCGAGATTTACGTGGTGGGGAGGATGACTGATCTACGCGTAAACATAAAGGGCCGGCTCGCCCAGGCCTGTTTTGGGGAGCGAAACATTCCTGATGGCGAGTGTTTCCTCGCACCAGTTACGGACGGCGTTAATGGTGAGGTTTATTTTGAGCTACCAACGCTCGCTTATGGACACGAAGTCTCAGGAATTCATTTGGAGTTTAAAGATGGTCGAGTGATTAATGCGAAAGCCGAAAAAGGGGAAGAAGCACTGCTTAAGATGCTCGAGACTGATCCTGGGGCACGAACCTTGGGTGAGTTTGCGATTGGCGCTAACTTTAAGATAACTCGAGGGATGCTAAATACGCTGTTTGACGAAAAAATTGGCGGGACCATCCACATGGCACTAGGACGAGCCTACAAAGAGAAACGAGGTGGGGGAGAGAACGAAAGCGCGATCCACTGGGATATTGTGAAGGATATGAGAACATCGGGAAGTGTTTTGACAATTGATGGGAAAGAGGTGCTAAAAGAGGGTAAGCTGCTGGTGTAGAATTGAATAATGAATTTGCAGGATTTGGTTGGGAGGTATAAATCGCCAGTAGATGCAGCGGTTGCGACAGAGGTAGCGCGGCGGGCAGCCGAGGTAGGGCAGATTTCACCTGAACTAGTCAAGATATTGGAGATGATGCGAGAGTTATCAGTTGGTGGTAAGCGGATGAGGGGGCTACTGACGGTACTGGGATACCAACTGGCAGAAGGTAGTAAAGAAGGTGAGGAGGAAGTAATAAAAGCAGCGGTTGTGATGGAGTTATTTCACCTAGGACTACTGATTCACGATGATTTTATGGACCAAGATGATCTACGCCGAGGGGTAGCGACGATTCATAGCAGATATACTGATCAACATATTGGCGAGAGTGTGGCAGTGCTCGCGGGTGACTATACCTTTGGCTGGGGGGTAGAGATATTGTCATCTCTCAATCTACCAAAAGATAGCGTGCTTAAGGCAATGCAGGTATGGGGAAAATATTTTACGAGAGTGGGATATGGACAGACGCTAGATGTTCTGAAGACTGCGGATGAGAAAAGTCTTCTAAGCATCTTAGCGCTAAAATCTGGTGAGTATAGCTGCGTGTTGCCGCTACAACTGGGTGCAGCCCTAGCGGGTGGTAACCAAGCAATCATGGATAAGCTATATAAATATGGGATGGAGCTAGGGTGGGTCTTTCAGCTCCGCGATGATTATTTGGCTGAGTGGGGTGAGAGCGCTAAGACTGGTAAGCCTGTGGGGAATGATCGACGGGAAGACAAACATAGTTTTGCGCTAATGTATGGTAGGGAGAAACTACTATCTGAGATAGAGAGATATTCAACACAAGCTAAAGCAGTAGTTGATGAGTCAGTATTACATGAGATAGTAGAGTGGGTAGCGAATCGAGATAATTGATCTATTTTGATATATTGACCTAATAGATCAGAGTTGTAGAATGAAAAAAGTTATGAACAACATGACACGTATTTATACCATTAACTTTAAACACCTCCTCGTCTGGGGTGTTGCGGGTTGTGTGTAAGTAATAGCTAATAAAAAGCAAAAATACACAAACCCGCACCGAGAGGCGGGTTTTTTAAGGTGAAAGGAGGTGAGTAAATATGGCAGGAGAAGTAGTTGCTAACATGGAGCAGTTTATAAATTGGTCACCACCTGATGGTGGTCCAGGAGGCTGTCCAGCACCTAATCCAGAACCACCAAAACCCTCCAGTGAACCTGGTGACGAATGGGATTAGTTTACATCTCCATCGAGCAGGATACTCTGGAGTTAAAACAATACCCTCCTCTGTATAGCGTTGAGCATAGAGGAGGGTATTTGTGTGTATTATAGTGCTATGGACTCGGATTTGTACCTACTAGGTAATCAAGATTGTCTCAAAATGAAGCGCATTGCAGTAGTTGGTACTCGGATGATGTCTGCGTACGGAGAGATAATGTGTCGAGTATTTGTTAAGAATTTGGTCGAGCAGGAATGGTGTATTGTGTCAGGCATGGCTCGTGGGATTGATCGCGTGGCGCACGAGACAACTCTTGCGCGTGGTGGCAAAACCATCGCCGTACTGGGACACGGACTTGATCAGTGCTACCCAAAAGAACATGCATCGCTTAAGCGGCACATCGTTGATCATGGCGGCCTGCTTGTAGCTCAGTATGGTGCGGGGATAAGGCCACAACCTGAGCACTTTCGACAGCGAGACCAGCTGATGGTCAGACTGTCACACGCAGTACTCGTGATAGAGTGCCCTAGAAAAAGTGGTGTCAAGATCACCGTGAGTGCAGCGGCTGAAGAGGGTAAAAATGTGTATGTTGTGCCTGGTCCAATCACTCAAGCAAGCTACCATGGATCAGTCGAAATTATCCGCAATGGCGGGATACCCGTGTATAATCCGCAGGATTTAATCGAACAGTTACGATATACTGATAGCCTATGAAACTCATAGTTGGACTTGGTAACCCAGGTGATAAATATAAGAATAATCGACATAACATAGGTTTTGTGGTGGCTGAGAGGATCGGTGAGCGATTGAAAATCGACGGATGGAGTGTAAATAAAAAATTCTTTGGCGAAGTGGGTGAGAGTGATAAGTCTATTTTAATAAAACCTACTACTTTCATGAACGAAAGTGGTAAGGCAGTGTTAGCGATATCGCGCTTTTACAAGATAAAGAGTGAAGATATATATATTATTCACGATGATCTCGATATCCCACTAGGCAGTTACAAAATTCAGCATGGTAAAGCGCCAAAAGTACATAATGGACTGTTGTCCGTGGAGCAGTCGCTGGGGACGAATAAGTATTGGAACGTGAGAGTAGGGGTCGAGAATAGACAGGTTAAGGGTAACAAGGGAGTACCCGGAATGGTCTACAGCTTGCAGGATTTTACTCAAGAAGAGAGACAGATTATGGAGAGTGTCATAGATAGTGTTGTGACTGAGCTTGTGAGGATCATTGGTTGACACCAGGTGCAGTAAGCGCGTATTTTAATCACATATGGATTTAGTTATTGTTGAGTCACCTACCAAAGCCAAGACACTAACACGGTTTCTTGGCAATGACTATAAAATTGAAGCATCGATGGGGCATGTGCGGGATCTGCCGGAAAAGGGCGGCGGGCTCGCAATTGATGTAGAGCATGGCTTTGAACCGAACTACCAAGTACTATCCTCTAAGAAAAAGCGAGTTGCAGAACTTAAGGCTTTAGCTAAAAATGCAAAAGTAATCTACCTTGCAACCGATCCGGACCGTGAGGGTGAAGCGATTTCTTATCATGTGCAACACTTGCTTTCTGAGCGCGGAGCAAAGAAGGAATTTAAGCGCGTAACTTTCCATGAAATTACGAAAACTGCAATTCTTGAGGCATTGTCTCATCCTGGGGTCGTCAACATGGACCTGGTGAATGCGCAGCAGGCAAGGCGGGTGCTAGACCGTCTGGTGGGCTATACTTTGTCTCCTGTTTTGTGGAAGAAGGTAAGGAGAGGTCTCTCGGCGGGAAGAGTGCAATCGGTGGCGGTGCGATTAATTGTAGAAAAGGAAAAAGAGATTACCTCATTTAAACCTGAAGAATATTGGGAAATATTTGCGAATCTTAAAGTTACGGCGAAAGGTGAACTGAAGGTAGAGCTCGTAAAAATTGACGGTAAGACTGCAAATATTAAGAACGGGGAGATGGCGGGGAAAGTAGTTGCAGATCTCGAGGGTGCAACTTATAAGGTGTTAAATGTAAGTAACGAAGAGCAAAAGAGCTCACCACAACCCCCATTTACAACATCACTTTTGCAGCGCGCGGGCTCTAACATGTTTGGGTATTCAGCTAAGCAGACCATGCAAATAGCCCAATCCTTGTATGAGCGCGGTCTAATAACCTACCATCGTACTGATTCTTATAATCTCGCAACCGAAGCGGTCGTGGCAGCGAGAAGCTATATCGAAAAGAATTATGGTGCTGAGTATTTACCTGCAGCACCTAGAGTCTATAAAACCAAAGCCGCGAGTGCACAGGAAGCCCACGAGGCGATCCGTCCGACTAACCTCAAAGCATCACCCGAGCTAGAGGGAAGAGATAAAAAGCTCTACGAGTTAATCCGAAATCGTTTTTTGCAGTGTCAAATGCAGGACGCCCGATATGATAAGACAACTATCTTGGTTGGGGCTGGTAACTACGAGCTTAAAGCCGACGGCAAGCGAATGATCTTTGATGGGTATATGAGACTGGGGAAGAGCACGGATGATGTATTTTTGCCGCAAGTGACAAGTGGTGAAGTCTTGTCTTTAATTAAGGTAGAACCCATCCAAAAATTCACCCAACCGCCCGCGCGGTATAGCGAAGCAGGCTTAATTAAGGAACTTGAGAAGCGAGGGATAGGGCGGCCGAGCACTTATGCGGCGATTATTAGCACGATTCAAGACAGAGGTTATGTAACCAAAGAAGAAAAGAGATTTCACCCCACGGCAGTGGGCATAGCAGTCGTTGAGTTTCTTACCACCAACTTTGATAATGTGATGGCGTATGAATTTACGGCCCGGATGGAATCGGATCTAGACGCAGTGGCGGATGGAAAAAAGAAATGGGTCGAGGTAGTGAGCTCTTTTTGGACTCCGATGAACGAGACTGTTAAAAAAGTGGAAGAGACAGGATCTAGAGTTAAAGTGGCGGTTGAGACAACAGGCGAGAAATGTCCTAAATGCAGCCAAGGTGAAGTGATAATTAGGACAGGGAAGTTTGGGAAATTCCTCTCATGTGATCGCTACCCAGAGTGTGATTATAAAGCGCAGTATGTAGAGTATGCAGGAACCCATCTATGTCCGACCTGTGGGGGGAGAGTGGTGATAAAAAAGAGTCGGAAGGGGAAGTTTTACGGATGCGAGAAATATCCTGAGTGTAAGTGGGCAGCGTGGCGACTTGAAAAATCAGAGAGTAATAGACAATCAGAAAACTCAGTGAACCAGAGTGTCGGATAATCAGATAAGCGGAAAATCTGGATCTCCGAATATCTGGATTTCTGACTTTCCGAGTATTCCGGTTGTCTGAAAGCTTCTACTGTACCACTTTGTAATATTGCAGGAGTTGGGTTTTGTCCGGTAGGATGGATAGACTGAGTCACAGTATTTAGTATCGAGTATTTTGAATTATGCAAAAAACAAATAAGGTTACGGTTTTAAAGCGGAACGAGAGTGAGCAAATATTAGATGTGGGTAAGATAGCAGACTCGATCTTCCTCGCGGCACAAGATGTTGGTGGGACAGATCATAAGCTAGCAGTTGAACTAGCGCATGAGGCGGTGGAGCGGCTAAAAAAACAGTATGGGAGGATCAGGCGGGTAACGAGCGCGGAGATTGGGGATATGGTGGAGCGAGTACTCCTTGAGAAATCGCATTACAAAACAGCGAAAGCCTACATCTTAAACAGAGAGAAGAAGAGACAGGTTGAAGCAGCAAAACATGCACTCGGAGTTCATGATGAGGTTGGACTATCGCTAAACGCATTAACGGTCGCTAGAGAAAAATATATTAGGAAAGATGAGAGCGGGGAAGTAGTGGAGTCGGTAGGTGAAATGTTTGCTCGAACTGCCAAGTTTTTGGCGAGTGCCGAAAAGAAGGATAAAAAGCTTTGGCAAGAAAAGTTTGAACATATTATGCGAGAACTGAGGTTTATGCCTGGTGGGAGGACGCTCGCGAACTCGGGGACTCCCAATAATCAGCTGGCTAACTGTTTTGTGATGCCGATGCCAGACGATATCGAGGGGATCTTTGAATCTCTCAAAGAATCTTCGATACTCAAAAAATATGGAGGAGGAGTTGGGTTTACCTTTGGACATATTCGACCTAAGGATGATCGGGTGAGTACGACCTCGGGTGCGGCTTGTGGGCCAGTAGCTCTCATGCAGCTCGTGAACGATGCCTCAGATATCTATTTGCAGGCAGGCAAGAGACGAAGTGGAAATATGGTAACGCTGCCGGTGTCACACCCCGATGTGATTGATTTTATTCACTGTAAAGAGTCGGGCTCAAACTTGCCCCATATTAACTACTCGCTCGCGGTGACCCACAAATTTATGGAGGCAGCAAAAAATAATGAGGAGTGGGAGTTGATTAATCCACGTAATGGGGCGATAACGGCACGAGTTTCGGCTCGAGGAATACTGGAAGAAGCAGCCAGAATGGCTTGGAAAAATGGAGATCCAGGTTTGATTTTTGTTGATGAGATTAATAAATATAACCCCACACCACACGTGGGAATACTAGAGACGGTTAACCTATGTGGAGAGCAACCACTTTTGTCTTACGAAGCGTGTAATTTGGGAAGCATTAATTTGGCGGTGCATGTAAAAGATGATAGTAAATCCGTGAATCCGTATAGCAGTGAATCCGGAATGGGAATTGATTGGGGTAAGTTAGAGGAGACGGTGCGCGTTGCAGTTCGAATGTTAGATGATGTGGTCTCTGTCTGTGAGTACCCGCTTAAAAAAGTGGCAGAAGTTGTACGGGGAAATAGAAAGATAGGCTTAGGGGTCATGGGCTGGGCTGACATGTTGGTTAAATTGCATATTCCATACAACTCAAAAGAAGCACTAAGCTTAGCTGAGAAACTCATGAAATTTGTGCAAAAAATTGGCTGGGAAACATCTTCGGCCTTGGGTAAGGAAAAGGGGAGTTTCCCCAATTTCAAAGGTTCTCTTTGGCAGAAGCGAGGCTATAAACATTTTCGCAATGCGACAGTGACGACGATCGCACCGACTGGGACTATTAGCATGATGACGAATGCGAGTGGGGGAATAGAGCCACATTTTGCGCTCGCTTACTTTAGAAAAAGCATGGGTCAATACACCCTACCCGAAGTAAACACTGATCTGGTTAAAGCGATCAAACATGTAAATGGTCTATATTCGACTGAACTCATGGATGAGATCGCGCGACACGGCAGTATTAAACATATAAGTAGTATTCCCAAAGAGATTAGAGATGTTTTTGTCACTGCGATGGATTTAAGTGCTGAGGACCATGTGGCCATGCTCGCAGCTTTTCAGAAATACACGGATAATGCGGTGTCAAAAACCATTAACTTACCTAGTACCGCAACGGTGGATGATGTGATTAAGGTTTTCTATCAAGCCTCTGAACTACACTGTAAAGGAATAACGGTATACCGAGATGGGAGTAGAGAGGGGCAAGTCCTAAATGTGGGAAAGTCAGAGAATTCAGACAACCAGAAAACTCAGATTACCAGGAAATCAGAGAAATCAGACAGCCAGATCGGGTCGGAGTGCCCCAATTGTGGAGGCAAGCTGGCGATAGAGGAGGGGTGTCGCAAATGCTATGGGTGCGGCTTTGCGGTGTGCGGTTGAGGCAGTTTAAGCTATTCTGATAATCTTGCCTCGTGACATAAGTTTAAGGTACGATGTTGTGATGATAAACAATTCGCCTGGTGTTTTTATTAGTTTTGAGGGTGGAGAAGGAGCTGGTAAGAGTGTCCAAATAGTCCGTTTGCGCGAAAAGCTCGAAGAGCTGGGGAAAAAGATTGTTCTAATTCGTGAACCAGGGGGAACAGCGATTTCGGAACAAATCCGTGAGGTAGTGCTATCAATCAAAAACATGGGCATGGCATATACCACTGAAGTACTTTTATTTCAGGCAGCAAGAGCTCAGGTATATCGAGAGTTGATATTACCATCTCTTGAAACTGGTAAGTGGGTGCTCGCGGATCGGACTAGTGACTCGTCAATTGTGTATCAGGGAATTGTGCGTGATTTTGGAGTCGAAATAATTAAGGAATTGAATGGACTATCAACCAAAGATACTTATCCGGATATTACTTTTTTGCTTGATGTGTCGGTCGAAGTAGGGCTAGCTAGGAGGGCGGCAAGCGATAAAAATGACCGGCTAGATTTGAAAAGTAAAGACTTTCATACAAAAGTGCGCGAGGCTTATCTTAGTCTAGCAGAAAGTGAGCCGAAGCGTTTTGTAGTAATAGATGCGAACCAAAGTATCGAAAAGGTTTCGGAGGAGATATGGAGAGTAGTTGCAGAGCGATTTGAGCTACAATAGTACTCATGGACTACTGGACATTGTGGAAGAGGCGCAGAGAGAGAAAATATCAGATTATTTACAAACGTGGACCGTCGACCCTCGCGTTAGTTTTTGCTGGGATGGCGATTGGACTCTGGGGGATTTTTGCATTACTTTCCTCATACCCAGTTTTTCTTTATCTTTATTACACAGTCGTGCCGAGTACGACCAAGCTACTTTCGACAGCGCTAGTCAAGACTGGTGATGAGAGTGAGGCAGCGTTTATCAGGCAAGAGCCTGTTGCGGTACCAGATGAACCTAAGCCGAGCATTGCCCGAGATCCTAGCCTGCCTGAGGGTCAATACTTGGCTGTACCGACTCTCGGTATAGATACCACAGTGTGGGAGGCATCTAGCTCAGCGTATGAAGAAGCATTACGCAAAGGGGTTTGGCGGGTGCCTGAGTTTGCGACTCCCGAGTCTAGTGGAGGACGACCCATAATTTTGGCGGCGCACCGGTTTGGCTATACCGCCTGGACTCAGGATTATCGGGAAAAACATTCTTTTTACAACTTGCCAGATGTGAAAGTGGGAGAGAGTGTGGTTTTGACCTGGAATCAACACCGCTATACCTACAAAGTGACAAAGGTGGAGGAGGGGACAGAGATCAGTGATTACTCGAGTGATTTGATATTGTATACCTGTAAATTTTTAGTGTCGCCGATCAGGATTATTGTGTATGCAGAGTTAATTTCTTAAACTCCAAAATGATATTAATTTGGAGTTTGACAAACTCCAAAATGGTAGTAATATATAGATATGAAGCTAATTAAGAGAGTGATTGAGAATGATATAGAAGCGTACTTGAAGAGCGACGACGACTCTATTTTGTTTATCTGGGGTCCAAGACGTTCGGGTAAAACGACTTTAATTGAAAATTTGGCAAAGAAGTTACGTGTCACAAAATACAACTTTGATTTGGTGTCTGATAGAGACAAATTTGCACCAAGAGCTGAGGTTTTAGAGAGAATAGTTGCAGATAATAAAGTAGTATTGATCGATGAAATTCAAAATTATCCAGAAGCAACGGTAATGTTAAAAATACTCCATGATGAATATAAGGTTAAGGTTATTGCGACGGGGAGCTCTGAGCTAAGGCAAAAAAGCGGCAGAGAGTTTGATTCTTTGGCAGGGAGATACCGTGAAATATATTGTTTACCGCTGTCGGTAGTCGAGATTTTGGATAATGAGAAACCAAAACAATCTGAAAGAAGTACTTTTGACTTGAAGTTGAGCAAGTTTGCGCAGATATGGGGCAATTATCCTGAGATTTATACCAGTCGAGGAAAGTCAGAGAATGAAAGAACCGAAAAATTGCAGCGAATACTCGATGCTTATGTGTTAAAGGATGTAATTGACATATATGAATTGAAGAATCAAAAACTTGCTAAAGATATTTTAACCAAAATAGCGCTTCAGATCGGGAGTGAGGTGTCGGTGCGTGAAATAGCCAATTCGCTAGGTGCCTATCACACGACTGTCGCTAATTATATTGAAATTTTTATTAAGAACTATATTTTGATACCACTACCATCTTTCAAAACAAATGCTAGGCGCGCAGTTTCAGAAAATCGAAAACTCTATTTTTATGACCTGGGAGTTCGTAATATGCTCGTTAAGGATTTTCGTGATCTAGAGCTTAGACCAGATAGGGGAGGTGTATTTGAAAACTTTATCTTGGTAGAGCTTGAGAAATTGAGAAGGCTGTATGGGTTAAATCTTAATTACTATTTTTATCGGGAGTACGGTGGCCGAGAAATTGATCTAGTGATTGAGGATTATAAGAAAAATTATACGACAGTAGAAATTAAAGTAAATTCTGGGGAAATAAATGACATCTTCCCATTGAAAAATACTGGTATGGTGATTAATGAAAATAATTATCTAGATAGGCTTATAGGGTTGACAAAATGATTATAGGGTGGTAAGATCCGCCCCATATGAAAAAAGCAATCGTGCTCGCAACCACATTACTCGCTCTTACCGCAACATCTGTCTCGGCTGAGACAGTACGAACCTGTTCGTCTGTTTATGGTGGTGGCGAAGTTTGTGGTGAGACCACGACTACTACCACTACTGTTACTCACGAAGTGGTGGAGACTGGCGCTAGTAACGACCTTTACAAGCTCTTAGGTAGCTTTGCTCTAGCCGCTGTCGTTGCGACTGGGCTATATAAGCTCACCTACAAATCCTACATTCTAGGATAAACTTTCCCATTACCTTTTTGGCTTTGCCCTGAGCCACCCACACATTCGACTTAGGGCAAAACCACTAAGAAGTGGGTCGTACCTTAAAACAAAATAGCTATAGGTCTTTTTGACCTTGGAAATCTGAATTACGACCGGGGCAGGTTCGTAGTCCAGATTCCTAGGGTTAACCTTAGGGGCACATTAAAAAATGAAAACTAAATATTGTCTTCTAGTTCTTGCTTGGTCACATTGGCTTGGCGAAGAATCGAGGAAAGCGTGCCAATAGCGACCTCCCGGTGCATGGGGATGATGGCTGTTTGCAGCTTGCCGTCGCGAATACCCCTGACTTTAAGATGACTACCTTTCTTGGTAACTTCTGAAAATCCGAGTCGATGCAATGCTTTGAGAACTTGTTTGGCCGTATAGCGCTTAGGCATAGTTGGGATAGCGAGGATTAATCTGTTCGAATGTGAGGTTATGTAGAGCGGTTGAGTTGAAGATTGTCTTGGGTTCGTCCTGGAAGTAGAGCTCGATGGCCTCTTCGAGGTTTTTGAGAGCTTCTTTCTTGGTTTTTCCTTGGCTAGCTAGCTCGATTTCAATAGTTTTGGCAACAAAAAGATCGTCCTCTTGCCAGACTAAAGCGTGAAATCCGCTGGTGGTTGCGCTAGGTTTAGTTTTCATAAATTTGAGTATATCACAGTGGTGGATATGTGCCTTCAAGGTCCGACCTTGAAGACGTGTACCTGCTACTAGCAGGTGTTCTTTAAAAACTAAATAAATTGTAGGATGTCACTTTTGGTTAAGAGAGTGGAGTGCTGGGTGTTTTGGGTTAAAGCATAACTTGGAAGACTGGTTTGTCACCTGCGAGAAACTCGGGAAATTTGCCAAAGTCGAAGTTGAGGAGATTTTTGATTTTGAGACCCTTGAGCTTGAAAAAGAAGTTGCTGTCGTCTATCAAGATAGTCGTATGCAATGATTTGCTCATAAATCGAGCATAGCTTAAAAAACCCTGCAAAGAATCTTTCGATTGTTGCAGGGGGCTTTAGTGAGGTTGGTTTAATACAAAAGAGGGGAGAGTCAGATAACTCTATAATCCCTTCGACTCCGCTCAGGACCTACGGCTTGACACAGTGTGATATCCTATAGTGAATAAGAGATGGGTATTAGGTATTTGTCTATTGGTAACAGTAGGCAGCTACCTGCTACTAGAGGTAGAAGCAGGAGCTCGAGATTTTGGGTATGCACACTGCGTGTAAAACCCGAAAAATTGAGCAGTTCTTTAACAAATAAATAAATGTAGGATATCACTCTGGGTCAATGAGTTGCGCAATCAAATCTCGTAGCTCTGGCACTCTGATGATGGCAGTTTTCCACACGATGGGGAGATTGATGTCCCAATATTCGTGGACGGTACGATTGCGCATCCCAATAATGGGTCGCCAAGGGATTTCTGGATGAGTGGCACGAAAATTATTTTCTAGTTTGTTACATGCTTCGCCGATCATTTCGAGGAGTTTGATGACACCAAGTTGTACAATTTCTTTTCTCTTGAAATCGGCAAGCGACATGTCTTTTGTGTGAGCAATTACTTTGTCACAGTAATCACGAATTTGTTTAAGAAATACTTGTGGGTCTTGTGCCATAGAGTGTAATTAAGTCTGGTAGGATATAAGGTTTAATATATTTATTAAGCCCGCCGACTGTTACAAAATCAAGGTCTTTTTTGAGTAATCGGGCATAATCTTGTTCGGCATCATAAAGTTCGATTAGATCGGGAGTGCGCTTAAAATCGACTAGAAGATCTATGTCACTATCTTGCTTAGCTTCGCCTCTGGCGTGAGAGCCAAAGAGGGCAAGATAAGAGATGTGGTGCTTTTGTGCCAGCTCGCTGATCTTGTCTTGGTATTTACTCAAGGGATTGGTCTTCATGCCCCAAGTATAACATAAATAATTTGACATAGTGTGATATCCTATAGTGAATAAGAGATAAGTATTAGGTATTTGTCTATTGGTAACAGTAGGCAGCTACCTGCTACTAGAAATAGAGGCAGGAGCTCGAGACTCAAACCTACTCGTTGCGAGTAATAGTTTGGGATGAGAGCAGCCCAGCCCATATTGCCTCACGGCAAAATGTGGCGGGCTAGTTCTTTAACAAGGCATACGGGTTCCCCGATGAAAATCGGGAGAACAAAAAACTCCGGCGCCGCAACCATCTGCAAGGATGGGATGGGCAACGGAAGGGTAAAGATGGATTCGAGTAGAGGGTAGGTTACACCTCAGGAGCCTTATTTGTGTAGAAAATTTCTATGCAGGTTAGGCTCTTGAAAGGAAGCCTAAAAAATGTCCCCCTACACCTCCAAACCCCCCCTGTTCATTGCGTTGACCGTTCTGGTCCTCGCAACCGCAACCCTGGCGTGCACGTTTTCGGCTGGCCCCAATGGGGTTAGCCTGGATACGTCCGACACGCCCGCGACTGTACCCGCTCCCGAGGCCACCGCAGAGGCCCCAGTCGCGAATGACAATCCCGCCCAGCCCGCCAACTCCGCTTATTGCGGTCAAGCCCGGGACCTCGGTCCTTGGGCACCGAGCAATGGCGCTGGCGAGACATACGAAGTCACGGCTTCGAATGACTCTGCTGGCATCGTTCTCGATGTCTGGTTTCCTGGCGGCGTGCCTGAAACTGTTACCATCGGAGGCCAGAAGGTTTCTGGTTGGGGAAAGAAGGAGATTACTACCTTCATCCCGACTGGACTTTCGGTCGACGTGGTCAACGGCGCAGGGCGCGGATGGGACTATGAGTCTTCGTGTTTGTTTGCTGAAGTTCAGCGACAAATGCAGGCACATATGTCTCAACGGATGCAAGACACAAGCTATTTCAGCTTTGTTTCTGTTGACGATCTCATCGCCAACGGTTTGCTCCGTGTCCGCTTTGATCGCCGCGTGGCGCCTTAGCAGGTTTGAGTCCTGCACCCGTATTGCCTTACCGGCACAGAGGTTGGTCCCCTTTGGATCAATTCTCTGTGCCGTGTAAGTTTTTGCACATAAAATTTTTGTGTCCAAAAACTTATGAAACGAAAAGAACCATTAGTTAGTGTGGTGATGCCTGTGTATAACGCGGGGGAGTTTGTCGGGCAAGCAATAGAGTCGATCATTAACCAAACATATACCAACTGGGAACTAATTATTATTGACGATGCGTCGACGGATAATACCTGGAAGATAGTGAGTAATTTTGCCAAAAAATACACCAAGAAAATTAGAGCTTACCGATTGCGGAATAACCGTAATGCGGGAGGTGATATAGCAGGGAATATCGGGTTCGCTAAAGCCCGAGGAGCTTATATTGCCCGGATGGACGGAGATGATGTTGCACTACCGACTCGATTAGCTACACAGGTAGCTTTTTTGGAGAAAAATAAACGAGTTGATATCGTAGGATCAAACGCAATCGTAATTGATAGAGAGGGGCGCGAAGTAGGGCAAAAGCGAGTACCGATCAAACATAGTGAGATCGAGCGAGAGTTTTTTACTTTTCACCCTATGATCCACCCGAGCGTGATGGTACGAGCCAGTTCTGTAAACCCGAAATCTTTTTACCGGATAGAGTATCTAGCCAACAACGACTATTTGACCTTTTTTACCTACCTGACAAGCGGGAAGGTTTTTGCCAATATTGCCACCCCGTTACTTTTTTACCGTATCCATGGTCACAATGACTCACTAGCTCATGTGCGGCGCAACTTTATCAACTTGCTCAAAATCAGAATGAAGGCGATAAAAGATATGGGTTATCGACCGAGTGTGATCTCGATACTCAAGCTGATGGTGCAGGCAATGCTAGTAATGCTCCTGCCGGAGAGATTGACGGTAGAGCTGTATTACCTTGTGCGGGGGATCAAGCGCTGGCAGGACTACGCGCTGTATCCAGAGAGCTTAGAGCTTGCTAGAATGAAAGCATATGCTCAAGCGGTGGTGGGGAGTATTTTTATTAGTTCTCGTTGAAGTGGGAATAGTGTGGGCGAATGTCCGCACTGGGACGTGGCTAATCGGCTGGGATAGTACACAGCCAGAACTGGCATTTTCGACACATTTGTGGCGTGATTTATCATCGGTGTGGCAAGAATACCGGGGGCTAGGGATGACGGATGCCATGGCGCACGCGGCGAACCTGGTGCATGTGGGGTATGCGTGGCTGTTGTCGCTCGTACTACCTACTAACTATGTTCGTTACGCTTATGTGCTACTCATGCACCTAATGGGTGGCGTGGGGATGTATGTTCTCAGCATGTATATCCTGCGTAAGCAGGAGAGAGTGAGGCAGGGAGTGGCAATAGTTACGGCACTGTTTTATATGCTGAACCCCTATACAGTGCAGATGTTTTATCAGCCGCTAGAGCTATTTGTCATGCACTTTGCGGCACTGCCGTGGGGAGTATGGGCACTACTGACTTATTTTGACGCACCAGAGCGAAAGAAGTTGTGGCGACTCCTGATCATTAACTTTTTGGCGATCCCACAAGCACACGTGCCCACCATTTTTATTGTGTACGGTCTCACCATTTTTACTTTGATTGTTAGCTATTGGATGAAACACTGGAGGGTGGGGTGGAAGCGAGTGCGAAATGTGGTAGTAGTGCTATTTGCCGTGAATGCTTTTTGGGGACTGCCATACATTTATTCGGCGATGACGAGTGCGGCAGGGATAAATGCCTCGAAATCGAGCCAACTATCTAATAGTGAGGTGGTGCTGCGCAACGCCGAATATGGTGACATTCGGAGTGTGGTGGCGATGGAGGGATTCTCACTAGCGTTTGAAGATTATGTAGGAGATGGAAAGTTTGGGTTGCAGATGCCACAGTGGATAGAGTGGTGGGGGCAGGCGTGGATTTTTTATATAGGATGGGGAGTGGTGGGAACTGGTTTGTTGGGATGGGTCATGGCGATGTGGAAGAGAGAGTGGAGGGTGGCGGCGATAGGAGTAGTGTGGTTGTTCGCTTTGTGTAACCTGGGACTGAGAATCCCCATAGTATCGAGTGTGGGGTGGACACTAAGGGAGTATGTGCCGTATTATGACGCGATATTCCGATTTGCTTTTACGAAATTTTCACTAGTTTATGCGATGAGTCTCGCTGTGATGATGGGATATGGACTGACGATGGTTTTAGGATGGATGAAGTGGGGGGTGGTTAGATTTGGAATCACTGCTGGATTGGTGGGAGTGGTGATTATGTGGAGCTTTCCAGTTTTTCGTGGCGAGTTGCTTTACGATAAATTGCGGGTAGAGTTACCGAGTGAATATCAAGAGTTGTTTCGATTTATGGATAGTGTGGAATCGGGGAGAGTGCTACAACTACCGCAACAGGATTTTTGGGGATGGGAGCTGAATGAGTGGGGATACAGGGGGAGTGGGTTTGTATGGCAAGGGATAAATATGCCAATTCTAGACAAGGCATTTTATGCGTGGAGTCCGTATAACGAGGGGTTTTATAACGAGTTTGCGACTGCAATTTATGCTTGTCCTGTAAGGCCTGACCTCGTAGGAGTAAACCCTACAAGATCAGACCTTGGAGCGCAGGGTGCAGGGTGCAGTGGGCAAGTACAAAAAGTTTTGCAGAAGTATGACGTGCGATATGTGCTACTAGATGAGAGCGTGATTGCGCCGGGGCAGGACAAAGATATTTTGCGAATAGAGGAGACAAAAGAGCTGGCACAAGAGCTAGGGTGGGAGAGAGTGTTTAATGAGAACTTTTTGAGTGTTTGGAAAATTCCTGTAAGGTCTGACCTCGTAGGAGTAAACCCTACAAGATCAGACCTTGGGATCACGGTGCCGGAGAGCTATATGTGGGTGGAGGGAGATACTTTGAAAACGAGAAAGGATGTGATTTATGCGGAGATGGGAACATATGTGGAACAACCTGGAAGGTCTGACCTCGTAGGTTTTGAGAAAGACTTGCAACCTACAAGATCAGATCTTGAATCGCAGGGGACAGTAGTTTATCCGTTTGCGCAGCTGATGCGGGAGGAAATAAAAAATATAGAGTATGGAGACAAAGGAATAACTTTAAGGTCTGACCTCGTAGGAGTAAACGCTACAAGATCAGACCTTGGATCACGGGAGCTGGTGATACCGGGGTGGGGGGTGGGAGAGATCGTTCGAGTAGATTTTGTTAATAATGAAGCGTTGCCAGCATATTATATAAACGGAGAAAAGGGTCCGAGATTTTTGGGAGAGGAAAAGCCTAAAGAGGGGGAGAGCTATTTCTACGCTAGAGTGAGTGAGGGAGAGGAATGGGAGGAATATAGGAGAGAACAGGTATTTAGTATTTTGAATGATGAATTAAGTATAGAAATAATGGGAGAAGCCTTTATCTATGACTTTGGCCGGCAAGGGCAGGGGAGTATCGGAAATTGTGACGTATTGAAGCGGGGTAGCGCTGAGAAAGAAAGATCGACCTATATGGCAGACGGGAGAGGTGCAGTATGTGACTACGTAGTCATGGGCGGGCCGTTTACCCGTGTACCACATCTAATGAGAGTAATGGGAGAAAATAAAGCTGGTAGGAGTCTCAAATTCTTTCTTTACAATACAGGTAGTGAACGGAATGATATCGAATATCTGATGGACAGGGGCAAGTTTGATCAGACATTCTCGCTACTACCTTGGGATTGGGATGGACACTACAGCCTCAATATCGAGACGCGCAGTTTTGGGCAGTATGCGGAGAATAGGGTAGATAAAGTAGAGGTTAGATACGCACCCATTGAGAAGATCGTGAGGGCAAAGCTGGTACCTATAAGGTCTGACCTCGTAGGTTATGATAATGATTTGCAACCTACAAGATCAGACCTTAGGATCACACATGTAAAAAAGACGGGGACTTGGTTGTATGGGTTGGGAGTGCGAGGTGATGGGCTTATCAGGCTGAGTCAAGGGTATGATGAAGGATGGGTGGGGTTGAATGTATCAAGTATCAAGTATCATGTAGCAAGTTTAAGACATCTGAAAGTGGATGGGTGGGCAAATGGGTTTGTTGTGAATAATGAATCAGGAATTATGAATAATGAGGGGAACGGAATTGTGATTATTTTTTACTGGCCGCAATTATTGCAGTATTTAGGTTTTGTTTTGCTTGGAACCACGCTAGTATTAGCAATGATGAAGAGAGATTGATAATCACTTTTTACTGTTATCCAACGTTATTGGAAACCCATTGAAATAATAATTGTTCTAGTGTGATGTATTTTTAGTGGTTGTCCATAATGCCTCACCCTATATATAGTGGATAGATGTATGTTGCCATTTGACGCTATTCATCCAAAATTAAAACGAAAGTATGAAAGTCTTAAGAGAATAGTTGAAGATAGGCCTGGAATGCTTGGTGAACATCCTATTTTGACACATTATCTGGGTATCCAGATCGAAATGCTCAAAACTCGCGACGTTATGTTTGCGCGTGATTTTGCAGGAAACTCGGCTACACTAATTAACTCCGCAATTGATGAAATGCAAGAGTTGAGTGAAGAGGTTCCGATCTTAAATGGTGAAGTGCTTAAGTTAAATCCTATTAGTGCTTCAAGCGAAGGTGGTGATGTGATATGGTTTTTGGGGATGAGGGTTGGTCTTGGGTACTTAGATAAGAGTAATAAGTTGGGCGTTTCTGAGGGCAACTTAATTTCTGGCTTTATGGGTATTATTGATGGTATAGCCAAAATTTATCCTGAATTTGATCCCAAAGCTAATGCATCGGCTGTGAAAGATAAGAATGTTTTGAATTGGCCAGACAGAGTATTGAGAGCTGCACCAAATACAAGTATTGATGTTATGGCACGGGTTTTTGAAAAAGAGCGCAAAATGAAATTAAAATCTTTGCGTGGCAAACTAAATGATAGAAAAATAACACCACCGATTTATGAGTCTATCCAAAAGGCCGAGAGTAAGATGCCAAAAGTTCCTGAAGCACAATGCGGAGCCCAGAAGAGATATAGAGATGTGGTGGTTTATGCCAGGGAAGCATCGCAATATTATGCTTATCCCCGTTGACTTAGTGTGTACCAATTGTGTATACTTAACTCCCGATGAGCAAAAAGGAGCACATCGGTTTTTTTGTACAAAATCCTCTTAAAATGAGGTATTCCTTTATTATTGAGGGTCCCGCGAGAGCGGGATTTTTTTATGGGTAAAGAGCAAATATTATCGTCAAAGCGTCCTCTCGCGATAGCCCTAGCTACAAAGATGGCGCATAAGGCAGCAAAATATTTTCAAGCACCTGAGCTCTTTGAACATAAACGGGGCTGGCTCAAAGTTCCTGATGTAGTTGAGCCGATTGGAACAGATAATAGATCATTGGGACTAGGGAAAAAGGAAGCACAGAAAATACCCTTGCTCGAATCAGGAGCGTTTGATAAATTGGCAGATACTCATACCTGGGCATGGACGAGTCTCGACGTAACTATAAGGGCCTTAGGCGTTCAGCTTAATAAGCCAAAGGGTGATCCATGGAACCATTTAACGTCTTTTTTTCAAAATGTTGGAGGAGCACTTGACCTGGTAGTAAGCAATATACTGACTACAGAACTAATTGAATATGACTATCCAACATGGGTCGGATGGCGTAACCTATCGATTAATGTCCCTCATAGTTTTGTTCGTTGGCTTTCTAGTGGTGATGCAATAACTGCGGCTCAAGATAAGGGGTGGATTGAAACTGGCCTCGTGATTCCAGATTCAAACTTAGGATTGAGATTTGATCAATTGTTTAGAATCTGGGGAGAAATAGGTAAGGAAATTAGTGGGACAAGAAGAGAAGAGTTGATAGTGAGTGACGGAAGAAGAACCATAAAAGTAGATGATAGAGAGAGTGGGAGGGAAGCGAGTATCATGGCCTATCCTTATCTAAGAGGAGTTGCACCTGGATTAGTAGCTGGAGCAATAGGGGTGGTTAAGAAACATCGAGAACTTGTTAAATGATATATTTTGATATATTGATCGTGCGTAACAGTTGTGTAAATTAGATTAAATTCGAAGTGAGACAAGTCTCGCTTTTGATTCAAGTAACAGCAATCCCGATAGGATGGGATGGAAACCAAACATCAGAAGGGGGCTTTTTTGGTATTAAAGCCTAGTCAATACTATCTTTGTAGTATTCTTGCCATTACACAATGGAGAGGTTATCCCGCGTAAGCGGGATTTTTTGTCTATGACTCTAGCTGAATCAGGACTGACAGCCACCGAAGTGTTTTTTAAGAATCCTTGTATTATTACGAGTACGAGATGGAAGTTTGAAGTTCTTCTTAATAACTTGTCTATTCTGATTAATAAACATTTTGCTGATTTTACAATTGCGTTTAGTGGTGGATACATGGATAGAGTTCTACACTTACCGATCAGTGTAGTCGAAGAAGATGCGATGATCGGCACTCCAGACTTGATTACAAAAAAGGCTTCCGACCAAGTTATGAAAATGTGGGAGATGGCTATAGATGAAGAGAGACATAGTATAGTTCCTGATCTGTTTTTGAGTATTGTTGAAAATGGCGGTGAATTTGGGACTATAGCAACAGACGTTGCGGCAAGAGAAATATGGCTGAATGAAATAGGTGAGAGCGTTGGTAGCTGGAGAAGAGTGCTCAATTTTCATTTTTCAAAACCAACAAAAGAAATGACTGCAAGCGAGATGAGAAACGAAATAGATTCGTATTGCGATAAGGAATATGGATCAGCGGGAAGAAAGGCTACGAGAGCAGTCGACGCAACAATCGGTTTGACTCGTGCTCGTTTTTCGGTTCGAACATCAGTACATAAACAAAATGATTTATATGTTCCACCAACTATCAAAGTATTTACAGGCCGAGAGACAGCGGGTTTAACTATGGATGTTCACCCGCTTAGTGACAAAGTTCTGCGAAAAATGTTTTTTGACGAACATGTTGCAAGGAGTAAAGAGATTGGAATGAGTGAGAAAGAAGCTTACGAAGTCTTCGATGGCAGAGCTGGTCTAGGTAGGATGGAAGACCTTGTATTTTTCTGTCGACATCACAATATAGATATCTCGTTACAGCTACCAGAAGTCGGAGAAGTAGATGAGTTAAAGGCAATAAAATTGATAGCAGAAGGTGGGAGTTATAAGCTTTTTGGAGCTCTACTGCTTTTTGCTAATACACATCCATCTCCTGGGACGACAAATGGTTTTGATATTACACGGCAGCCAAAAAATGCCACCATGTTACAAATCTAAGCTTGGGGATAGTTAATGTGTATAGGACTAATGTGTAAAATGTATAGGGTATGATGCAGGCAACTCCAAAATGGTCAATAGACATTAACTCGCCATTCTTGGGGAGTGATGAAATGCGTCGGGCGGACGGGCAGGGACTATGGGAGTACTTTAACTCGGCAGGGATTGATTATAAAAAAGAAGACTTTCCCTTTTTAACTAACCATAAAGTGCCGAGGGTAAAGCGATTATTTGATTTTGGCGAGTTTTTACATTTATCGGGGAAGGGCGAAGCTTTATCTTATTTATATTCTGGATTGGGGAAAGTTTGGAATTATGTAGGGCCAGTACTGGACCGCGAACTGCCACATGGATTTAATGATCATACGGATCGACATACTCTCTGGGTGACCCAAACGGCGGTCGAGCTGCTATCGCGCGCAGGGAGGAGCTATAAAAACGGCGAAGATTTATATGATAGTCAGAGCGAAGTCCTGCTAACCCTAGTTGGGATGACGCATGACCTTGGCAACTTGGTAGACCGTAAGAGTCACTCGATGTATTCGGCGTGGCTACTATCCCGTCTCTTTGGCAATACAGAGATACACCAAAAGGAGTGGCGGAGTGTGCTTTATACAATACTCTTTCATGAGGAGCCAATGCTCGTTGATCTCTCAGTCAACCTGAGTTCTGGAATACCCTTACAGTGGGCACTGGTTGCGGCAGATAAGATGCACGTGGGGAGAGATCGGATTGGAGATCGCTCTTATGAATCGGGAATTGCGAATAACGCCCTAGAGGAAGACGTGCACATTCTCTTAAACGCCCTGATTGTAAGGAGTGCCTGGGTGATGGCAGCTAACTCTTACGTCTGGCACCTAGATTTTGAGATTGAGCAATTGCAAGACAAGTTTGCGAGTTTTACCAAAGGGAATGGTAGGATATGGGTACCAAAGGCATTTCATGCGAAATATATCGCAGGACAGTCTTACCGAGAGATTTTTACGGAGATGTTTTTGGAGTTATACGAAGCGAGAATTAGAATGGCGGCGATGAGTATCTTTTTACTTTATCCTTATATCAATCGTTTCCAGGTATTTTTGTCTGATGCTAAGCGAATACCGGGACAGGTGGCGCCGGGGGAGATGCTGGTTTGCGAGGTGGTGAGGTAAAAGAAGCTGTGCTAAATTGTTTTTGAGAGTTTTTTGTCAAAAGTGGCGCGAGATAAATTTTTTGTATTTGCCAAACAGTACAAGTAACTGTCGATATATGAAAAGTCGTGAGTATAGTAGTATTCGAGCGCTTGAATAATTATTTTTTTTGAAGATGACTTGTTGTTTTTTTGTTCAACTATCGCGAGGAGTGCAGGGACAAATGACTCCTTTTTTGCTCTGTAATACGAGGTAAATACCCATATCACCTCGGCGATGATAGTAGGGTCGGTGTAAAACTCATTATTTTTGATAAAATCCTGAGACTTTTTGGCTTGAGACGTGTTGTCGTTGAGGATATAGCGGAGGTAAATGTTAGCGTCTAATAGGAGCATACTTTTTGCCTAGTTTTTTGCCTGCGATCTCACGAACTATTTCTATGGGTACATATTTTATCCCTAGTTTATGTAGTGCCCCAAAAGCCTGATCAAGAGAAATCCTGGGTACTTTGTCAGAAATGGCGAGGGTGTAGTGATGTTTTTTGGTTGGGTGGACTGAGATCGTAACTTTATGTCCAGCCTTGATTTTTGAGGCACGTCTAAAGGCGCTAGGTATTGTAAGTTGACCTTTGCTGGTAACCGTAGCTGTGTAAGATGTCTGCATATGCCTTACATTATCAAAACGTAAGGCATATGTCAAATGTAAGGAAATCCTATTTTGTTCCTGGAATGGGAAAATCCTTGGTGTAAGCTTTGATCTCCTGACCAATAGCTTTTAAGAATGGGTCCTGAGCGGCTTTGGCTTTGAAGGCTTTGATAAAGGCTGCGCGTTCCGACTGTTCTTTGGGTAGTACATCTTTTTCGATATGTCTGATAACGCGGGTGATCCAGTCTGCGACTTTGACCATGTCTTTTTCTTGAAAACCACGGGTAGTAAGGGCTGGGGTACCGAGGCGTAGACCGGAGGGGTAGTAGGGGGAACTGGGCTCACCAGGAATAGTATTTTTGTTAGCGGTCATGTGAGCGACATCCATAGCATATTCGAGCTGGGAGCCGAGGCTGCCATTGCTGCTTAAGTCTAGTAGTAAAAGGTGGTTATCGCTCCCAGCTGAGACCATGTTGATCCCAGATTTTTTAAACTCTGCTTCTAGTGTTTTGGTGTTTTTGACGATCTGTTTGGCGTACTCCTTAAACTCTGGGGTTGAGGCTTCTTGGAGCGCCACGGCGATGGCGGCGGTCGTGTGATTGTGGGGGCCACCCTGCAAGCCAGGGAAGATTGCTTTGTCGATCTTGCTACTAATCTCCGGATCTTTTTCTAGTCCTTTTTTGGTGACCATGATCATCGCTCCGCGGGGACCACGCAGGGTTTTGTGAGTAGTGGTGGTTATGACGTGGACGTAGGGGACCGGACTCTCGTGCACTCCGGCTGCCACAAGACCTGAGATATGGGAGATATCGGCCACGAGGTAGGCACCGATAGAATCTGCAATTTTCGCAAACTTGGCCCATTCGATAACTCTTGGGTAGGCGGTGGCGCCACACCAGATAAGTTTGGGTTTGTGCTCTTTAGCAATCTGCTCTAGCTCATCATAGTCGACGATCCCCTCGGGGAGGACGTGGTAGGGGTGAGACTCAAAATACCTGGCAGTAGCCGAGACTTTCCAGCCATGGGTGAGGTGGCCGCCGTCGAAGAGGTTCATCCCCGACACTGCGTCGCCAGGGTTTAGGAGAGCGTGATAGACTGCAAAGTTGGCGGGACTGCCAGAATAGGGTTGGACATTGACGTGCGCGACGCCAAAGAGAGCCTTGGCGCGCTGGACGGCCTCATTCTCGATTTCGTCGATATGAATGTTGCCGCCGTAGTAGCGATGAGCTACAAACCCTTCGGAGTATTTGTTGGTTAAGATACTCCCCATGGCTTCGAGTACTGCCTCACTAACATAGTTTTCACTGGGGATCAGTTCTAGTCCTTCGAACTGGCGCTTTTTTTCTTTTTCGATTGCGTTGAATATTGTTTTATCTTGATTTTTTAGTGTCATGGGTTCTCCTAAATAGTTGG
The DNA here is from genome assembly GCA_003576945.1 of Candidatus Microgenomates bacterium. Taxonomy (GTDB): domain Bacteria; phylum Patescibacteriota; class Microgenomatia; order UBA1400; family UBA12108; genus GWF. Next base: position 24,004 of record QEVC01000002.1, on the reverse strand, counting down.
ATGAAAGTTGTCTCAACGATTTTGCAGTCCTCACAGCTATCTGACGTATCAGAGGAGACGCTCCGGGCTGAAAATCATTTGAGCCAACTTTACTTAATTTGTTAAATTACTTTATTGCGCAAAGCATAAAGTACGAAAAATATTTTACAAAGACATCTTTAGTTGTTGGAGCTGTTTTAGATCATGGTAAACTCATTATAGACATTATTTTTATTAATGCATAGAAACCGCCAATAATTGCATAATTAGGTGATCAGGAGGTCTCATAGTATGACAAAAAATGTACGTCACCCGGAGTATCAATATCTCGACCTGATGCAGGACATTATGGATAATGGGGCGTGGAAGGTATCGCACTCGACAGGTGTCAAGCTAAAAAGCGTATTTGGCCGGATCGCTCGCTATGATCTCTCTCAGGGATTACCAGTCTTAACCACCAAAAAAGTATTTACCCGCGGGATTATCCACGAACTGATCTGGTTTTTATCTGGCTCTTCTAATATCAAATACTTGGTAGATAATGACGTTCACATCTGGGACGAATGGGCCTACAAAAAATATGAATGGGCAATTAAAGCTGGAAGCGCGAAAGAGCCGCTTACTTTTGATCAGTTTATGGCACGGGCCAAGAGTGACCCCAAATTCCTTGAAAAATGGGGGGAGCTCGGGCCTGTCTACGGAGTACAGTGGCGCAAGTGGCCGGCTCACGATGAGATGACAGGGAAGGTTACAGAGGTGGATCAGCTTGGGTGGGCGATAGAGAAGATAAAAAAGTATCCACAAAAGAAGCATTACATAGTATCTGCCTGGAATGCGGGTTGTATTTATGAGATGTCAGGGTCACATAGTGCCTCAATGGTGATTGCCCCATGTCACACGATGTTTCATATCAATATCACTGGCAAAAAGCTCTCGCTCCTACTCTACCAACGCAGTGCGGACCTGTTCCTCGGTGTGCCCTTTAACATAGCCTCATATGCACTGCTTACCATGCTGATTGCACAGGTGACCGGGTATGAACCAGGGGAGTTTGTGCACGTGTTTGGTGACGTACATATCTACGAGAACCACCTAGAGCAGTGCAAAGAGCAACTAAAGCGAGAGCCTAGAACTTTTCCCAAAGTCTGGATTAACCCAGAGATTAAAAATATTGATGAGTTTAAGTTTGAGGATATCAAACTAGAGGGGTATGACCCACACCCGCCGATCAAAGGTGATATTACTGTTGTGGGTGGGTTCTAAATCATGCAACCACGTATATCGATGATAGTAGCTGTTGCTAACAATTTAGTAATCGGGAGCGGTAACGAGTTGGCTTGGCATATACGTGACGACCTGCGTCGTTTTAGGATGATGACAGAGGGTAAAACGATCATAGTCGGAAGATTGACCTTTGAGCAACTGAAAAATGCCTATGAATCTAGAGGTAAACCATTACCTGATCGTAAGCAGATTATTTTGACAAAAAATACTGAATATCAAGTAGGCTTGCCGAAGTGTTATGTATGTCACAGCCTCGAAGAGGCACTAGTAAAAGCAAAAGAAATAGAAAGTGATGAAGTATTTGTTGCTGGTGGAGCTGCAATTTTTGCTCAAGCCTTGCCATTTGTATCTCGAATTTATATGACAAAAGTCGAGCTAGAAGTTGAGGGAGATGCATTTTTCCCAAAATATAGCGATTTTTCTAAAGTCCTCTCGGAGGAGTCTAAAGAAGAAAATGGTATCAAATTCCGATATCTCATTCTCGAGCGGGTATAATAACCACATGAAATTTGATGGCAAGGGTTATGCAAATAAAATTGAAAATGAGGTTAAGGCGAGAGTCGCCCAGTTAAAACAGAAGCCAAAAATTGTCAGTATCTTAGTAGGGAATGATCCAGCTAGTGTGTTATATACTCGTCTCAAACAGGAAGCGGCTATACGGGTAGGGATAGATTTTGAGGTGGAGAGATTAGATAGAGTAAGCAAAGATATAGTAGCTGAGATCGCGAGTCGAGATGAGGTGACTGGCTTGATGCTCCAGCTCCCAGTCCCTGACCTACGGGGTTACACCCTGAAGGAGGTACTGTCTTCGATACCGAGTGAGAAAGATGTGGACGGACTACGATATCCGGAGAGTGGGGTGGTACCACCAGTAGTAACAGCAGTTTTAATAATACTTGACGAAATTGCTGTAAATTCAAAATTAAAAATTAAAGATTCAAAAATTGTTGTAGTGGGAGCAAAAGGATTTGTGGGGAGTGGAGTCGTAGCAGAGCTAGGTAAAAGAGGGACTCAGGTGATAGGAGTAGAGCGAGGGGACGATATGGGAGTGACCCTGAGCGGCGATGTGGTGATTAGCGCTGTGGGTGAGGAGGGGATAATTATACCTGAGATGATAAAGGATGGGGCAGTAGTGATAGATGTGGGCGCACCGCGTGGGGATATGGCAAAAGAAGTATATCAAAAAGCATCAGTGTCGGTGGAAGTGCCTGGGGGAGTAGGGCCAGTGACTATCGCCTGCCTGATGGAGAAGGGGTGCAAACATGAACAGTAATGCGCATGAGATAGTTCGTGTTGACCCTGATGTAGCTCCGGACACAGAGCTACACCCGCTTAGCTGGCAGTACTTACGAATTTGGCTAGAGTATGTTCTGATACCTGAAAATCTAAGAGAGAATATGAGTTTTGAGAGGTGGTTAGATAGTTTTAAAGATTTGATAGAGTAGTGGTGAGTGTTGTGATATAATTCCTCAAGTTATAAAAATCTACATCTAGAGACGACCTCCTGATTATCAGGCCTCTAGAGAAGTATAAGGAGGCAACTATGGCTAAAGTGCCAAAAATAGCTAAAAAAGAAGTAGTAGAGAAGACAGTAGAAAATACTGCATATCATTTTCCCGAACTTAAAGAAATGCTCGAAGCTGGGGTCCATTTTGGACATTCAGTAAAGCGACGTAACCCCAGAATGGATGAGTATGTTTATGCGGTTAAGAATGGCGTTCAGATCTTTGACCTGATTAAGACCCATGAACAGCTAAAAGATGCTTGCGAATATCTCAAAGAAATAGTTGCTAAAGGTGGCCAGGTACTCTTGGTTGGAACTAAGGGACAGGCTGCACCAACAATCAAAGCCGAAGCAGAACGAATCGGGGTGCCTTATATCGCAACTCGCTGGGTGGGCGGACTATTTACCAACTGGGAAATGCTTAAGGGTCGTATTAACAAACTAGTTGAAATGCGTAAGGCATTTGAGACTGGAGCATACGCTAAATATACCAAAAAAGAACAGGTAGTACTCAAGAAAGAAATGGATCGTCTCACGCGCATGTACGGTGGGGTGGTGACACTTAAAGAACTTCCCAAAGCGATCTTTATAGTTGATCCAACGCGTGAAACTACCGCATTACGTGAGAGTTTACTCCGTGAGGTCCCAGTGGTTGCGATCTGTGATAGTAACTGTAATCCAGACGGAATTACCAAGGTAATTCCTGCGAATGACGACGCTCTAAAGAGTGTTGTGATGCTAGTTACAGCAGTAACCCACGCGATCGAGGAGGGGTTAGCGCTTGCTAAGAGAGCAGTGTCTAATATTTAGAATTTTGTATTTAGTATGGGGAAATAATATGACAAATATAACAATGGACCAGATTAAACAGCTTCGCGAAGAAACAGGGGCTGGGATTATGGACGTACGCAAGGCACTAACTGCATCTGATGGCGACATGAAAAAGGCTAAAGCCTGGATCACGGAAAAAGGCCTAACACGAGCAGCAGAAAAAGCTGATCGAACAACTGAAGCGGGATATGTCTTTTCCTATGTTCACTTTAACGGTAAAGTTGGGGCGCTGGTTAAGCTTGCCTGCGAAACAGACTTTGTCGCAAAGACCGAAGACTTTCAACATCTCGGACGTGAGATCGCGATGCAATGTGCTTCGATGAAACCTGAAAATGTAGAGGAGCTTTTGGCCCAAGATTATCTTAGAGACAGTAGTTCGACAATTGAAAAATTGATTAAATCTGTTTCAGGTAAAACTGGCGAAAACATTCGTGTTCTCTCGATTGCAGTCCTCTAGGCTCTAGGGCGCCCGCCATGGTATCATGGCAGGATGACTACAATTATACTTTTGTCGCTACTCATTTTACTTCATGAGTTTGGGCACTATATTGTGGCTAAGATTTTTGGGGTAAAGGTTGAGGAATTTGGGATTGGGATACCTCCAAAAGCGCTTAAACTGTTTACCTGGCGAGAAACTGAATTTACCCTCAACTGGCTTCCGCTTGGAGGATTTGTGCGGCTAGCTGGTGAGGATCACGACCCATCACTCTGGGAAAAAGTTAACCCATTTTTGCGTAAAAAAATGTTCTTTGCAAAACCTGCGTGGCAGCGAGCACTCGTAATCCTGGCAGGCGTGTTTGTTAATTTTGTGGTGGGCATCTTAGCTTTTTCAACAATCTATTCAATAAAAGGAGTGCCAAAAGAGGTGGGTGAGCAAGTAATGATCTCGGAGGTATTGCCCAACTCGCCGGCTGCGATCGCTGACCTTGTGACGGGGGAAGTGGTATATAAAATTGACGAAACTGAGATTAAGAACTCGAGTGAATTTGTAGACCTAATCAAAGAACGCAAAGGGATGAGTGTAACACTTTGGGTAACTAGTGTTGATGCTAATGGCGAGAGAAGTGGCGAGAGTCGAGTGGTTACGGTCGTGCCAAGAGAAAACCCACCCGTAGGTGAGGGAGCGCTGGGGGTGGCGGTTTCTACTGTACCGATTTTTAAATATGAAAAACTGCCGTGGTATCAAGCACCAATTGTTGGGACTGTAGAGGGATTTAAAGAAGCGATGGGTTGGAGTCGAGAATTTTTGCGAACCTTTATGCAGCCGACCGAGCTGATTAAGAATGTAGGTGGACCAGTACAAGTTGTGAAGGTGGGGCAGCAGGCTGTCTCGATGGGTTGGGATGTAACCCTCCGTTTTGTTGGGATAATCTCACTAAACCTGGCGATCTTCAATTTGCTACCGATCCCAGCGCTAGATGGTGGGAGGCTGCTCATGGTGGGGCTAGAGAAGGTGATCGGGCGTAAGAGAGTGGCCAAAGCGGAACAGTATGTTAACGCGGTCGGAATGGGACTATTAATTCTCTTATTGATTGTGATCACGATTAAGGATATCTTTTTTAGCTAGCATTCCAGACAATCAGAAAACTCAGAGAATCAGTGAGCCTGAGAGTCGGTGAACCAGAATATTTGGTATTATAAGTTAATGATAAGAGACGTCACTGATCTTAGTGTGTATACAGAGTCATTAGATTTAATTAAGCATTTATATGACCTGTTGCGAAAATTACCTAAATCTGAGACTGACTCAATTAACCAATTAAAACGTGCTGCTAAGTCTATTTCTGCCAATATTTCTGAAGGGTTTGCAAAAAGATCATCCGAAAAAGAGTTTAAGCGATTTTTGAAAATTTCCATTGGATCAAGTGATGAAGTGGTAACTCACTTTAGAACGATATATCACGCAGTACCTAGACTACAAAAAGATATCGAGAATCTCGCTATTAAGTATAAAACACTCTCAAAAAGGATCAACAAATTACATTCTATCTGGAGATCTGATAAATTCTGAATATCTGATAATCCGATGTTCTGAGTTTTCTGATTGTCTGAAACATATGAAGCGGATCGTAGTAATCGGCGGCGGGACGGGGACTTACACAGTTTTGCGTGGGTTAAAGAAATACCACGACATCGACATATCAGCTGTTGTTACTATGTCGGATGATGGGGGGAGCAATAAGGTACTGCGAGATGAGTTTGGGCTACTCCCAACATCTGGGGTGAGGCAGTGCATGGTGGCATTATCGGAGAATGAAGGACTACTGCGCAAGCTATTTTCTTACCGCTACTACCAAGGAGTTGGGATCTCGGGAATGACGTTTGGCAATCTCTTTATGGCGGCGGTCTCAGACATTACAGGGTCACAGCGTGAGGCGATAAAGCAGACGGCACAGCTCTTAGATGTGCGCGGCAAGATTTTGCCAGTTTCGTATGAGACGGTGTCCTTGCTTGCTACCTATGCCGACGGGACAGAAGTGTTGGGTGAGCACGGGATAGATACAGGGAAGGGGACCACAGGGCGAGAGCGGATCGTGAGTTTTCGTACCATTCCACAGGTTAAGATTGATCCTGAGGCTGAGCGGGCGATTAGAGAAGCCGATCTGATCGTGCTCGGCCCAGGTGATCTCTATACCAATACGGTCGCCAACTTGGTGATTAGGGGAGTAACTGAGGCCATAAATAAGAGCTATGCCAAGCTCGTCTTTGTGATGAATGTGATGACCAAGAGGGGAGAGAGCTACGGTTATAAGGCGAGCGATTATTTGAATGATTTAGGTAGGTATCTGCCACTATCGCGCCTCACTCATGTCATCGTTAACATAGACAGGACAACTGAGCCGGCGGTCGAAAAAGCGTATAAAAAAGAGGGGGCAGAGTGGGTGGAGGATGATCTAGACGAGACGAAAGTACCGAGTGCTAAGTATCAAGTAATTAGAGAAAAACTACTGGCAAAGGGGAAGGTGAAAAAAGAAAAAGGGGACAATCTTGTCAGGAGTATGGTACGTCATGACTCAGACAAGCTCGCGAAGGTGATGGTTAGAGTTATGTCATGAGTACTATCTCGGATTGATTGTGATCGTGCACCAGCGAAGTGCATCGATTATTGTTGTAGTAGGAAGGCTATAGTAAACTGAATGATATGGGTGATATTTTTTGGCGTACTCTTGAGCTTGATCATAAGTTAATTTACCAGATTTGATACGGAGCATATTTAATGAATCCAGCAACGCAAGTATTGGTGTATTTGAGTATCCTGGCTCAGGATCAACTACAGATATATCTCCTGATTCGGTTAATCCTGTGAGTGCTACTACATGAAGTGGAGAAGCTTTTCCTTTGTGACTAGAATTTTTATCAGCTAATTTTAATATTCCTTTCTTTTTTTATTGCCATATAAAGTATTAGCATCTAGCAGTGGGATGGCGGCTCCTCCATTTCTAAGAGTTTTTGATATTGAGGCAGCTTGAGAATATTCATTAGCTCCGTAGTGGGTCGTCTGTTTTCCGTTCATATCTAAGTACACTTTCCTCGCCTCTATCCCAAAGTAGTTTGTGGGTTTTTGGGCCCTTATTTCTTCGTAGGCTGCAGTATGATAAAAGTCAACTCTATGGTTGGGTAGTGCGAGGTTGGCTATTGTGTATATAGCTGCATAAGAGATTTTGGTTGCATACTCTAAGTCAAAAAATCCTACACCACTTTTTTCAGCCATATTAGCAATATCTAACATGGATAGGTTTGTATTATTAGTAAATGATCTTATTAAAAAGAGTAGAACAGATGCCTGACATCCTCCCCAGAGAATTGTTTTTTATCTGGAGCACGTTCAAAGTCGTTATATCCTTGAACATGATAATTGGCAGATACCTCACTAGGCGTGAACATTCATAGTATTATAGGACATTGCTTGGCGGTAGTCAAGACACGTGCTGAGTTGTAGAATGAGTGTATGGCCAAGACACTAGTCACCCACAAAAACCCAGATCTAGATGCTATTACCTCACTCTGGCTCTTAGTTAGGTTTGATCAGTCTCACTATGGCGATGCTCACCTAGAGTTTGTCCCTGCTAGCACAACTTATAAAAACCTCCCGGTAGACACTGACCCTGACGTAATACATGTGGATGTGGGATATGGGCGATTTGACCACCACCTACCTGGTGGCTATGAGACGTGTGCGGCCAAGCTCGTGTATGAACATTTAGTAGCACAAGGATTAGTAGCACCAAGTGATACCGCGATTCGCCAGATGGTAGAATTTTCGCTTGCGATTGATCGATTTGAGGATTCTGGTTGGGATGAACCCATGGCTACCCGCTACTCTTATACACTCCACGAGGTAATTCCATCCTTACATACCCTACAAGTTATGGATAATGAGGCGGTGGCTCGCTACGTTTTTATTTACTTAGATGGGGTCTATCAGAGGCTTAAACAGGTAGTAAAAGCAGAGGAAGAGATAAAAATGGGTGTTGAGTTTAGTTGGGAGAAGGGGCGAGGAATCGCGATGTTGTCGGCTAATAGTGAGGCGATTAAGATCGCGCAGAAGCAAGGATATTCGCTTGTTATACTGAAACATCCGGATTATGGCCACATGCGGATTAAAGCGGTGCCAGAGAAAAATATCGATCTAACAGTACTTTATGATAAAATACTAGAGCACGATAGACCTGACCAATGGTTTTTGCATCCATCTTGTCAGATGCTACTTAATGGGTCGGACAAATCGAGTCCCAAAGAGCCTACTCACCTTGGAATAGATGAGGTAGTGGAGCTGGTTAAGGAGGTGTTTTAATTTTTATGCCAATCATAGTCAAAGCAAAAAAAGATGAGTCAGCAGATTCTTTGATCAAACGATTTAAGAAAAAAGTTCTGAACGAAAATATCATTGACGAAGTGAGAGACCGTGAGTTTCACAAGACTGATGCGATGAAACGTAAAGAACGTAATAACGAAATTCGACGTAAAAAGTATGTGGATCGTATGCAACGTGCAGCGGCCAAGAAAAAATAATGTCGATACTAGCTAAGCTGACAGAAGAGATGAAGACGGCGATGAAGGCCCGAGATTCGGCGCGGCTGTCGGCTGTGCGGATGTTAATCTCGTCTTTGAAGTATGCGCTGGTAGATAAACCAGAGATGACCGAAGCAGACGAAGTGGCGATCCTGACCAAAGAAGCGAAGAAGAGGCGGGAGAGCGTGCTCGCATACAGGAGTGGGGGTCGAGAAGAGCTAGCTAAAACCGAAGAATTTGAGCTATCCGTCATCGAACAGTATCTCCCCAAGATGATGAGTGAGGAGGAGGTAAAAGGTAAGCTGTCAGCTGTTAGTGGACAGTGGGCAGGGAAGAATATGGGTGAGGTAATGAAGATGGCGCTTGCGGAGCTTAAGGGCCAGGCAGATTCGGCAGTTGTCGCAAAGGTGGTAAAAGAGTTATTGTCAAAATGATTACAATCGATATTATTGCAGATGCTAAGTTCCCTTTTGATCGAGCAACGCTACGTGCGCATTTAACAAAAGTTTTGGCGCGTCACAGACTCACGGATAACGTGGTGGTGGAGGTGCAGGTAGTGGGGTCACGCAAAATGACCCAGCTCCACCTAGACTTTATGCAGCTACCGGGCCCGACTGACGTTTTATCGTTTCCTTTAAATGATCAAGCAGATGATAGGCCATTTGTGGCATCGCCTGATGGGATGCTCAGACTTGGAGATATTGTGATTTGCTATCCGGTCGCGGTAGAAGAGGCACTCGAAAAACAGATCAAAGTAGATTCACAGATCCAGTTTTTGGCAGAGCATGGACTCATGCATTTATTAGGTTTTCATCACGAGTAAGAGTCGCTCACTCTTAACTTTTCGTCGTACCATCACACAAAAAACCGATCATAAATTTCTGCTGAAATTTTGATCTATGTCTCGAGCTACCCGCTCTGCGAATATTTTTTTGTTGTGAGATACGACTGCAAGTTAAGTTCGCGACGTGGTAAAGTAGTTACATGAGTTTGTATCTTAAATATCGTCCCAAGAAAGTTGAAGAACTTGATCTAACCAGCGTGCGTGAGGCATTTTACAAACTAATTAAATCGAATGAAGTGGCTCATGCATATTTATTTACGGGTCCACGAGGTGCAGGCAAGACCAGTTCGGCCAGAATATTGTCGAGAATCGTAAATTGTGAGAAGAACGAGACAAAGTTGGGGGAACCGTGCAACGAATGCTCAGCGTGTAAATCTATACTCTCGGGTGGGAGCTTAGATTTTATTGAGATTGATGCGGCCAGTAACCGCGGAATTGATGATATCCGAGAACTAAAAGAGAAAATAAGATTGGCACCAGCTGAGCTTAAATATAAGGTCTATATCATTGACGAAGTGCACATGCTGACGACTGAGGCATTTAATGCGCTTCTTAAGACCTTGGAGGAGCCACCAGCTCACGCGATCTTTATCCTATGTACGACAGAGGCCCACAAGGTGCCAGAGACAATCCAGAGTCGATGCGTGAGTGTTGGATTTATGAAGGCAACCCCAGATGAGATGAAGCGCAGTTTTGCCAGAGTTATAAGTGGGGAAGGAAAGAGGGTAAGTGAGGAGGCACTAGATTACCTGGCACGGAGTGTCGATGGTTCGTTTAGAGATGGAGTGAAGATTTTGGACAAAGTGTTGTCGCAGACAGATCAGGTGGAGCTTGCTCAGATGGAAGAAGCAATAATGGGGGTTTCGGGATACAGCGTTGCTGCTCTTACAAAAGCGTTAATTGAGCGAAATAGTCAAGTGGCCTTAGACGAACTGCATCTTGCTAGTTCACGTGGGGTGGACCTAGTTTATTTAATTGTGACCTTGATGAAGGAACTGAGAAACCACGTTCTAGCGGGTGAGAGTAAAGAGTTAATTAAACTGGTGTTTAATCTAGATGATGTTGCGAGAAAGGTGGCAATTAGTCCAGTGCCAGAATTACTGCTTGAGATGGTGATTATTGATTGGGGACAGATAAGTGATAATCAGCAATTCGGCAGGTCTGGTAATCAAAATGGGAGTAAGTCAACTAAACAGACGATTAAAGATGTAGATATTAAGATGGAAAGTGGCAGTGTCAAAATGCAGGGCACAGAAGAATTAAAATCACCCTGGATGCAGATGAAAGCACAGTTTTTGGAGGGAAAGAAGATAGTTGTGGATAAGAAAAGTGACGCGGATGATACAATAGATGAAGCAATAGCAATATTTAGTTAGGAGGAAATTATGTTTGATAAGTTTAAACAGATGGGTAGCCAAGTTTCACAATTGAAACAAATTAGAGACCAAGCAGTACAGATGCAGAAGCAGTTGCAAGCAGAAGTGATTGAGGTTGAGGAAGATGGGATAAGAGTAGTCATGACAGCAGATCAAAAAGTCCAGACTGTGACAATCGATGGTAAATATGAAGAGAGACTAGTTAAAGTCCTAAACGATGCCATCAAGAAATCTCAGCAGATTGCGGCCAAAAAACTGCAGGAAATGAGTGGTGGCCTCAAGGGTCTACTTGGTGGAATGGGTGGGGGACAACCTCAGTAGAGCTTTTGCGATGAAATTACCGAAGATTGTAGAGGATGTAGCATCCAGTTTTGAGAAACTGCCTGGGATCGGTAGGCGCAGTGCGCTACGGCTCGCTTTTTATCTACTGCGGATGCCTCAGAGAGACCTCGAGATGTTTGGGATGAGTCTCACTAATCTCAAAAAGCAAACAAAGTTATGTACGATATGCCACAACTTAACTGATAGTGATCAGTGTACTGTTTGTAGCGATCAGTCTAGAGATAATTCACTGGTTTGTGTGGTTGAGTCTTTTCAGGATGTGATTGCACTCGAGAAATCAGGGAGTTACAAAGGGCTATATCATGTACTCCATGGCTCAATCTCCCCGCTAAATAACGTGGGACCAGAGGAACTCTTTATTGACACCTTAATTAAACGGGTGAAGAGCGGAGGGGTAAAAGAGGTAATACTTTCGACTAATACGAGCTTGGAGGGGGAGGCGACTGCGCTATACATAAAACAAGCATTGGATGGATGTGATGTGATAATTACACGGATTGGGCGTGGACTCCCAACAGGAGTTGAGATAGAATATGCCGACGAAGTTACATTACACCAGGCGCTGCTTACTAGAAGGGCAGTGTCATAATTTTCACTTTAATGAGTATAATATGTGTAAATCGATGCGATAGCCGAGTTGGTTCAGGCATTTCGTTGTAAAACGAAAAGACGGAGGTTCGAATCCTTCTCGCATCTCAAATATGAGAGATGGATTGACTAATAATTACCTAAGAGATCTCTTGCATAAGAGTGGTAACTACATTCCTAGTAAGGATGATATAAATTTACTAAAAAAAGTAGGACTAGAAGAGTATATTAAATCAAAATTATTTTCAAAAAAATATCGTAAGTGGCGTATAGAGGAAGAGTGTAGGGCATTGGTAGATAAAGAGGTATCGAACGCGATCAAGGAGTGCCGACCGATTAGAGTATTTTTTGCTCAAGGATGCTATAAGTTATGGCGCGTTGAGTCTTCACCTATGCCAAACTGGGCAGAATTTTTTAATATAGTCTATCTAGCTGCGTATTTATCACCGATTGTCGCTACATACAAACAAGGTGTTGATTTGTCTTACTATTTTTTAACTATACTCCCACAACTTCACAATAACTTATCGCAAGAAGAAGTAGATACCTACAGAGTAGGATTTTCGGAAATTCTAAGTATCTTTAGTCGTTACTTACCAGATAATTTTAAAATCAATATACTGACTGAACTAGACGGTAGAACTAGATCTAAATATGAAGAAGAGATACAAAAAGCTATGACCTACGCTGAGGAGAGGTTTTATTCGTGGAATCAAGCAAAGCAAACAGACTATATTAGAAGAGCTTGGTTAAATATTAAATGGAATGGAGTTGAGCCTTGGCATGAAACGACCGATGATCAAAAAATTAGGTTAGTTAAAAGAGCAGTTCTTTATGAGTATGCTGTTACTCAGGACATACTTGTTAACGACAAGTTTGGTCGCGGGGTAATACTTTCAACTTTACCAAAAGAAGACTCAATCGGTATTGGGAGTACTTATACTTCGGTTGCTAAACATTGGGTGGGTGTTGGAGTATTAGAGCGCAAAGGTGATAATGGGTTTCATACTAGGATACTATCTCCTTCGCAATATGATCTAGCTCAAATGACTCCACATAGTGTAATTGATTTGGATTTTATGCCCTTAAGAGGATTTGATAAGATCGAGGTATATCCAAATTACTTTGACTTTACAAAAAAATGATATACTACGACATATATGAAAATAGTATTTATAGCATCAGCAGCACAGAAGGATGAGTTAGGTACCTATTACGAGCAGATTGTTAATGAGTTGAAGTCACAGAAGATTGATGTTTTTACTGGTCATCTCTTTTCGGGAGTGAAGGATAGTGATCTTGTAGAAAACCAACAAATAGAGTCATGGTACAAAGAAATTACGTTGAAGGTTAGAAATGCAGACGCAGTTTTTGTGGAGTTGTCGTACCCATCAACTGTAAATGTTGGTCATATTTTAACTGAAGCTCTAGATTCTGGTAAACCAGTGGTGGCTCTTTATAAAGTGGGGCGGGAGCCATTCTTTTTGAGAGGAAGAGTAGATGATAAGCTTGTTCTACTCGAATATCATGAAAATGATATTCAGAGTGTTGTTAAAAGTGCTCTAGAGTACATCTCAACTGCTCAGGACGTAAGATTTAACTTTTTTATATCACCACGGATAGGTAGGTATTTAGATTGGATATCAAAGAATAAAAGAGTGCCGCGTGCGGTATACCTGCGTCGCCTAATAGAAGAAGATATGAGAAGTAACAAAGAGTATAACGAAGGCACTGATGAGTAGAACCAAGACACGTGAGGAAAAGATTAAGACAGCATACAGGTTGCAAAATTTTAGTTTGAAAGTGGCAGAAAAACAGGTAGAAAAAGACAGGAATGAGTTTGGATACTTATCTAGTCACTATGTGGTGAAGGATTTGACTAAGACACTCCTATATTCTTTGGTTATTTTGGTGTTGTTGATGGTAGCGCGGCAGTACCTAGGATAAGTGAATTTGACTCGCGTGTAGTTTATAGTTGATCTATGAGTGTGTGGAAACAGGTCGGACAAAATCTGGCGGGACTCGCTAAGCATGTGGTGAAGAGTGTGGCGAGCGAGCCGGTAGAGGTGGTTAAGGATATGGTGGGGGTACAGAACGAAAAAGGCCAAACCTCCCAGCCGAACTCACCCGGAGATGATCCGGCAAACCAACAGATGACCGATCTTGCCAAGGCAGGGTTTAAAACCCAAGATGACTACGCCAAGTATGCGGGCCTGTCGGGTCAAAAAGATCTAATGGAGATTGAGATGCTCAGGAAGCAGCTCGTGCGCGAGTGGGGCTTGGACACAAACATAGAGAGTGGGATGCAAAAAGCCAGAATGGAGTATGAACAAAAAGAGGAACAACGTAAGCAAATAGAAGAGAAGAAGGAAGAACAAAAGAAGGAGTTTGAGTTTCAGAAAAAACAACAAGAAGACATCGGACTTAAGGCGGCGACTCAGAGTTCGAGTGCGGAAAATAAAGCCTGGGGGGCGGGATAGTGTGTGAACTTTGCCTATAAATTCGATGGTAAAATTAACGAGGAGAATTTATGAAATTATTTAATTCACTAACTAGGACTGTTGAAGAAGTAGTCCCAAGAGAGCAGGGCAAGGTTGGGATGTACACCTGTGGACCCACGGTCTACTCGACAGCTACCATTGGCAACTTTCGGACTTACACACTATCAGATATTTTGAGCCGGAGTTTGCGATATCTCGGATATGACGTGACTCACGTGATGAATCTGACTGATGTTGGACATTTGACGGGCGACAACGAAGGAGACAGTAGTCAGGGAGAGGATAGGCTGGAGAAAGCAGCTAAAAAGGAAGGCCGCAGTGCGTGGGACGTGAGTGAGGGGTACGCCCAAGAATTTTTTGTACATATGACCAAACTTGGAATTATGCGTCCCGAGGTGGTATGCAAAGCAACAGATCATATCCCTGAACAGATCGCGATGGTTTCTGATCTTGAAAAGAATGATTTGACATACAAAATAGGGGATGGGATATATTTTGATGTATTAGCCTACGAAAAAACGGGGAAAAAGTATGGTGAGCTCTCGACGCTCGACCAGATCAAGTTTGGGGCACGGCTAGAGCCTAACCCCGAGAAGAAGGATCCGCGCGACTTTGCTCTGTGGAAATTTAGTCCTAAGAGTGGAGCGAAGCGGGATATGGAGTGGGGATCACCCTGGGGAGTGGGATTCCCTGGCTGGCATATCGAGTGTTCGGCCATGAGTACAAAATACCTAGGGGATCAGTTTGATATCCACGTGGGAGGGGAGGACCTCCGTAGTACCCACCACCCCAACGAGATCGCGCAAGCTGAGGGGGCAACGGGGGTACACCCATTTGTTAAGACCTGGGTCCATGGCGCATTTTTACTGGTTGATGGGGGGAGGATGGGCAAATCACTCGGGAACGCATATACCGTGAACGAGATTGAGAGTCGAGGGTATGAGCCTTTGGCTTTGCGCTACTTTTACTTAACTGGCCACTACCGCAAGCAGCTTAACTTTACCTGGGAGGCCCTCGGCGCAGCGGCCACAGCGCTTGCCAAACTCCGCAAAACTTACCAAAACCTAAAGAGCGACCAGACTGAGCGCACCACGTTGTCCAGCGAGAAAATGGAGCAAATAGAAAAATACCAAGCCGAGTTTAGGGCAGCGATCGAGAATGACCTAGCGATGCCAAAAGCGCTCGCGACTGTTTGGGGGATGGTAAAGTCGAATATCCCAAACTTCGACAAAGTCGAACTGCTCCTAGAGTGGGATCGAGTACTCGGGTTGGGGGTGGATAAATGAAACGTGGAGTGAGACTAATCCTCCTGCTAGCTCTGATTGGGGTGGGAACGTGGTTTTATTTAGGTAACCAAAATGAGCGAGTGGTTTCGCCACAGGGTGAGGCTACCGTGGCGGAGAAACCTTACGAGAAGTATAGTTTTGAGCGACTAGTTGCGCGGGAGGATAAAGCTAGTCAGATTGAGATAGGTAGAGAAATTACAAAGACAGACGAGTATAGTAGCTATGTTTTTTACTACCAGAGCGAAAGGAGACGGATTAGTGGACAGCTAAATCTGCCTACGGGGTTACACCCTGTAGGGGTTATAGTGATGGCGAGGGGGTATGTCGAGAAAGATGGCTATACGACTGGCACAGGGACCCGTAACGCCGCGGCTATATATGCTAAGAATGGTTACATTACTATTGCTCCGGATTTTTCGGGTTATGGGGAAAGCGATCAAGAGGATGAAAATGCGCTCGGGGCGAGACTGGTTAAGCCGGTAGAAATCCTGGACTTAATCGCGAGTTTGTCGAGTTTGTCGCAAGTAGATTTAAACAAAGTCTATCTCTGGGGACATAGCAACGGGGGACAGATCATGCTCTCGGTGGCAGAGGTGCTAGGTAAACGTAAATCCGTGAATCCGTATAGCCGTGAATCCGTATTAGGTGCCACTCTCTGGGCGCCGGTGTCCAAACCGTTTCCTTATAACATCCTGTTTTATACAGATGAGGCAGAAGATCAGGGCAAGTGGCTACGGAGCGAGATTGCAAAATTTGAAGCTGAGTATGATGTTTTTAAATACTCGATCGATAAATATCTTGATTGGATCGAGATGCCGCTCGTAATTCATCAGGGAACAGTGGATGACGCGGTGCCAGTTACGTGGAATCGAGAGCTAGGAGAGAGATTAAAGGAGCAAGATAAAAGTTATACTTATTATGAATACCCAGGGGCGGACCATAATATGAGGCCACAGTGGAATATGGTAGTTTCGAGGGACTTGGGGTGGTTTGAGAGTCTTTAGTTTATCCAGACAGTTTTAATATTCGTATATTCATATAATCCCTCGGAGGCTAGCTCGCGTCCGTAGCCGCTATACTTTGTGCCACCAAAGGGAAGCCGAGGATCAGATTTTACAAGTGAGTTAACAAAGACGGAGCCAGATTCTAGCTTTTGAGCAAAGAAGTTTATAACATTTTTATTGTTAGTCCAGACTGAGGCGCCGAGACCAAAGTGGGGATGGTTTGCGAGTTTGAGTGCCTCATCTAATTCAGAAAAAATACTAATTGCCGCGACTGGACCAAAAGTTTCTTCGGCAAAAACTGGCATTTCAGGTGTAACATCGGAGAGGATGGTCGGAGGATAAAAGTATCCAGTTGAATCTAAGAGTTTTCCGCCAAGTATTAGCTTGGCTCCTGCATCAAGGCTTTGTTTTACTTGCCGATCTAGGGCTACTAGAGCCTCCCTGTTAATGAGGGGGCCGATATCGGTTTCTGGATTAGAGGGGTCACCTAGTTTTTTTGATGAGAGAATTTTGGTAAAACCTTCGATAAATGCTTCATAGAGATTCTTGTGAACAATAAATCTTTTGGCTGCAATACAGGATTGTCCGGCGACTAGCAATCTCGAGGTACTAGCGGCTTGAAGGGCAAGATCTAGATTACAGTCGGGGAGGATGATAAATGGGTCGCTACCACCTAGTTCGAGCACTGTGGGTTTAAGATGTTGGCCAGCGAGGCTTGCGACACTAATTCCGGCGTTTTCGCTACCGGTCAGGCTAATCTTGTGAATCGAGGGGTGAGAAATGACGTGCTTTATGCTAGAGCTATCGACTAGTAAGGTTTGAAAAGTTCCAAGGGGTGCGCCAGATTGGATAAATAGATCTTCGATAGCGAGTGCACAGGCAGGAACACTGCTCGCATGTTTGAGGAGCATAGAGTTGCCAGCAACTAGTGCTGGGGCAGCGGCACGAAAGACTTGCCAAAAGGGGAAGTTCCAGGGCATGATAGCAAGAGTAACTCCTAGAGGGTCATATCTAACATAACTCTCATCGGCATCAGTTTTTACTGTTTTTGGCTTTAGTATTTTCTCTGCGTTTTCGGCGTAATATTGGCATACCCAAGCACATTTTTCTATTTCGGCAATTCCATCTACAGTTCTTTTACCCATTTCGAGGGTCATGAGATTTGCAAAATCAGATTTTTTTGCAAGGAGGTTAGTGGCGAGTTTTTTTAAGAGCTTAATTCGTGATTTTAGAGGAGTTTGTGACCAGGTTTTGTAGCCAGTTTCGGCTAATTCTAGCTTAGTTTGTATCTGATCAGGAGTGAGATATTCATACTCCTTAATGACTTTACCTGTTGTGGGGTTAATAGAGGTAAAGTTCATGCTTTTTTTCCTAGATATTGGTTGTCTGAGTAGTCGATAGGGTAATCGATTAAGTGAATGCCGGGTTCTGACAAACTAAGCTCTAGAGTTTGATTAAAATCTGAGGGTGAGTTGAGATGATATCCCTTTAGCCCGTATGCTTGGGCAAGATGTACAAAATCTGGGTTACCAAATTCGAGACCAAAGCTAGGATAGTTGTGAGAGGCTTGTTTCCAGTCGATCATTCCAAAGCGATTATCATGCAATATGATAATTACAAGATCTAGGCTAAGTCTTTTGGCAGTTTCTAGATCTGAGAGACTCATCATAAAGCCTCCATCACCAACAACTGCGACCACTTTTTGTTTGGAATTTACCAGTTTGGTGGCGATCGCACTAGGGAGTCCGGCTCCCATTGTAGCGAGAGCGTTATCTAAAAGAAGCGTGTTTGGGGTGTAGGTTTCATAGTGTCTAGCAAACCATAGCTTATACATGCCGTTGTCGAGTGTCACAATATCGTTCTCACCAAGATTCTTCCTTAAGGTAGTGATTAATGAGATAGGTGAAAATCCGGTATTACTAAGGTTTTTTTCAATTAAATCCTTAACTGGTTTAAAGTCAGACAGTTGCCAATGTGGCTGAGGTGTGATTTTTTCTGTAAGTTGCCAGATTGCATTAGCAATGTCTCCGATTACCTCGTGATCGGGGGAGTAGACGAGGTCAGTCGAAGCAGGAGAAAAATTGAGGTGGATCAAATTGGGATGGATTTTGCCTGTATTAAGGAAGGGGGGTTTTTCAATAGTATCGTGTCCAATGTAGAGAATTGTGTCAGCTTTGGCAATTTCATCGTGAATGTAGTCA
The DNA here is from genome assembly GCA_003576945.1 of Candidatus Microgenomates bacterium. Lineage (GTDB taxonomy): Bacteria > Patescibacteriota > Microgenomatia > UBA1400 > UBA12108 > GWF. Next base: position 5,251 of record QEVC01000002.1, on the reverse strand, counting down.
CCGGTTGAGAGTGCAGTAGTGCCTAAGTATTCACTACGAGTTTCTGAGACTACTCCTTTGCCCATTTGAGTCGCACAAAATGGTATATGGGTTTTGTCTAGAAAAAGGTTGAGCATTTTGCTAGTTCTCTTGCGGTTGGCGCCAGATCCAATAATTATTATTGGTCGGTTAGAACCTTCTAGGATTTTAATTGCATCATTAATTGCTTTCGCTTCAGCAACAGCACGACGTGGAATGTACGACTTTGGATGGCGATAATCGTCAATTTCTTCGGCGGCTACGTCTTCGGGGAGTTCTAGATGTACTGCACCAGGTCGCTCATCTCTCGCAAGTTTTATTGCTTGGTGAGTAGTAGATGCAACTAGGTTTGGACTCATGATTTGCCTTGTCATTTTAGTGAGCGGCTTTATCATTCCAACTGTGTCGATTATTTGAAAGTGGCCTTGCTTGCTACTTTTGATCGGTTTCTGACCTGTTATAAAGAGAGTAGGCATGCCACCTAGTTGAGCATAGGCAACGGCAGTCATTAGATTGGTTGCACCGGGCCCTAGTGTGGAGAGAGCAACCCCAGGATTGCCAGTTAAACGTCCGATAGTAGCGGCCATAATACCAGCGGCTTGTTCGTGGCGTGTCGGGATAAATTTAATATTTGAATTTCGAATACTCTCTAGGAGATCTAGATTTTCTTCGCCTGGAACTCCAAAAATATATTTAACACCCTCGGTTTCGAGTGTTTTGACAAAAATATCAGCAGTGTTCATATATATCTCTAAGTTTAGCATGGTGCCAGCATAATAAATGAAAGGGAGACACATGTGAACAAAAAAGGGATGATACAGACGACAGAAATAGTAACTTAGTGGTTAATGGTTTATGTGCTCATACTTATTTTGGGAATTGTCATCTTTAGATAAACCATTTTTTCCGCGAAAAATATCTGGACCGAGTGGGGGAGATGTAGGTACATCTGGTAGAATAGTTATATGAGTTTATCAGTCGGGACGGTCAGGACGAGAAGCCACAAGTTGAAAATAGGGTAGGTGAGTTCAAGATTCCATTTGAGTTCGTTTTTAAACTGCCTAGTATGCGAAAGGCTAGGATGATCCTAGCTAGGGACCAAATGGGGCATATTTTGAGCTCTGCGGTCCCACGCATGTGTTGAAAGCGAGCGTATCTTGTTGATAGGTGGGTGGGTGGTTGACAGTAAAAAATACTATGAGATAATTAGCACCATGAAAGTTGAAACAAGTGCAAGGCTAGTTTGTTGGTCGAGTGATCGTGGTCAGTTAGTGGCCATGACTAGAAGTGATAGCGGTAGTGTTAAGTTCTTCGGCGGTAGAGTTAAACCAACTGAGGACCCAATGGATGCAGTAGTTAGAGAGGCCCGAGAAGAGGGAGGTATTGATTTAGCAAAATACAATAGTAACTTTGTTGCTTTACCTTACCAGAGTAATGACCCAGAGCGACCATCTTTTCGGTTTGGTGTAGGTATGCCAGCATCAAAGCTACTCGAGCTTGAACCAAGAGACGATGTCGCAGAAATCTTAGTAACTCATATTAGTGATGTAGGTAGTCGACTGACATATCCATTATGGAAAGCTCATTGGGAAAATCAGCTATTGCCTGTGATACAAAACTTGATACGGTAATTGGAGTTATTGACATGAAAAGCTCTCTACGCCAAGAGTACGATTTTTCTAATCCCGCAGATGTAGAGCGCTTTAGAGTCGAGCATGTCGAGGCAAATGAAGATGCATGGTTGAGTCTAGTAGGGTATATGGAAGCTAATCACGATAAGATTACGATCCATCACGCTGCTCTGTATAAACTACTTGAGAACAATCAAGAACTCTTGGACCGTATTAACAACAGATTGAGCGGGTAGAATCAGTTTAATTATTCCATTTTGATATATTCGTTGCTAGTTGACGCGCACTGCTTGCAGGGGTTACGGTAGACGAGCCACCATACCATAATAAGTATGGTGTTTTTGTATGTGGCGGAAGAAAGGATTATTACATGTTATCCGTAAATACGAAAAGAGAGAGATGAAACTCACCTCTCTCCCGTCGCTTACAAACTCAGTATTGTACAACAATACTAATTAATCAAGTTCCTGAGGTGAGTTGGGAGAATATAAAGAGGAGTATATATGCTACCTGTCTTTGAAGTTTACTATTCACAAGGCAACGATTATCGTTGGAGGCTAAAAGCTGGCAACGGGGAGATTGTTGCTGTGAGCGAGGGTTACACTGCTAAGTCATCTGCTAAGAGGTCTGCAGAGCGTGTAAAGGAATTGGCTTCTCTGGCTTATATCACTGAGATCTAGCGACTTAGGCATAGCATTCGGCTCATGGGGTGGAGAATCTCATCCCATGAGCTAGTTTGCGATGTAGTTGTTATGCAGTATGTAAGACCTAAACATACTAGGAAAACTGCTTTGACCTTTTTACCGATAAAGAGTGTCATGATGGTTGTTGGCGGATTCATAAAGGTATGGACAAGCATCGAAAGGATTAGGATTTTGAGTGGTAGACTACGGATATAGGAACAGATGTTGAATTAGTAAAAATCTTATGAACATGCAAACAGATATTATTGAACGACTCAGGTCAGATATAGATACCATCCAGGACGAAATGACTAGCCTATTGCACTCTGAAGATATGTTTAGAAACCGATTAATTCCTCTTGTAGAAAAGGCTTCGGTTGATGTTTCAAGTAAAAGAACTCTATATCAAGCTCATTACACTACGATGCTATTAGGTGTACGGCGGCAATTGGGTAGGGATGCCGAGGAAATTAGCCTACTTAAATTACTAGAAAAATTAAAAGAGAATCACAATCTAATTACGAAATCTTGGTATTCCGAAGAATGGTTAAAAGACTCTAGCTTGGAATCTGACAACTCAACTCTTTCAGAATTCATCGCGGCAATACCTAATGGGGAGTTCGAGGAATATTTTGGTCAAGAATACTTAAGTTCAGAAATTGTAGATAAGGATATTGAAAAATTAACCCAAGCTACTGAAAGTATCAAGACATTCGTTGACAAGAGACTTGCTCATAGGGACAAAAAGGATCCAGAGATCGTTAAGGAAGAAGAATATAAAAGTGCCTTACAAACCCTCGAAAAGCTAATATCTAAGTACATCCTTCTTCTAAAACAAGTCGGCATGAGCCGACTAACTCCAACTATGCAGGATTAACGATTGTTGGAATGTGAACCTTGAGACTCGAGAGCGCCACGAAAAGGCAATGCAAACTCCGAGTCTTGATGGGGACAATACATGGAGTACTTTGGACCTAGTGTAGAGCTTAAAACTGTCAGTATATGAGGTTTATAGTAGGAAATATGCCATTATTAATCATTCTTGCATTTCTACTATAAAACCCAGATGTATTTTCCCAAGAATTTTATTTGTTTTTTATTCGTTCTTTACTATAATGTTTTTTAATGAGTCACTATAAATATACTTTTAAGTCTGTTTTTTCGTGGAAGAGTGTGATTAGGATAAAGATTTTTTTCAAAAAATACTACGAAAATAACTTGCAAATTGTGTTTGTTAGTGCAAAGAGGTCGAAGATTACTTTTATTCATCAAGTTGTGAATTACACTATGTGTTGGTACATACTTTTTTATGTGTTACCAAACATTACTGTGAACAACTTACTGGTATTGGCATCTTTGGAGAAGTTAAACTCGATAGGTTTGTTAGCTTTGGGCCTTTTTATAAATTTGTTTGTTGGAAATATTGTTCCAACAATAAATAAAATTGTAAGTGGTGCGTTTAAATACATATTTAGTTCTGATTTAATAATAAACCAGATGATCCTCTTGGTATTAGCCTCTGTTATAATGGCTTACCAGGGATTGTATAAACACTTTAGTACTAGAGAGGTAGCTAAATGAGTAAAGAGTTTTTACACAGATTAATGGAAAATATCACGAGCGCACTGGTTGGACTATTTGCCATTGGGATTGGAGTTTTTGTCATCTACTCTTTACAAATATCCTTTGAAAAACCTTTGATCCCTAAACCTTCTTCCTCGATAAACTCAGAGGCTCCGATTGTAGTTCCCAACTTAACTACTCAAGGTATTAGCGATAACAAGGATCAGGATAATTTGTTTTTACAAACGGACCGATGGAATGTTGCTAATATCTTGGCCAATCCTATTAGTACTCCTCCATTTGTTACTAACCCAGATAAGTTGCGGAATTATCTCGAAGGCAGTAGCGTTGAGATTAATGTGGAAGGCAATCTAGATAAAGCATATCTTTACCTATCAACAGGGCCCATTGATATTAACAGAGAGTCAGTTTATTTTTTCATTGTTGATGGATACAGCAAACAAGGTCACTTAGTGGCATCAGAAAGCCCAGTTAATGGCCAAAGCGGTTTGGGGAGAACGGAGTTTTTGTTTGATTTGTCGAAGTTACCTTTATCTAGTTTGCCATTTCCCTTAGAGGATCATAAAGAATATGTTGATGTATTGAGTGATTTTTTGAATAGGGATATCGACTACAAGAGTGCTGGCAAGAAAAGGCAGTATTTCGTTGGAGGATTTGTTTCAACAACCCGCTTGCCGAATCAGATTACGAAAATGCAAATTAGATATCAGTGTGAAATAGGGCAGAGCTGTAAGATTATTGTGACTCCGTAGCTCAGTAATATAGGGCATCTTACTTCACTATATTCACTTGTATTGATAGTGACCCATGTCGCACAAGCTCTGTTGTGAGGACATGTCTAATCTGGTGATGGGTAGGGGACAGAGATATTAGGCTTATAACAACAAGAATGATCTATTTTGATTCTATATTTGAAGATAATTCTCTAGATTTTGCTATAAGTTATTTTGTAGCTTAGTGTAGCTATCGGCGCATACACCTAGTTTGTCGGAGTAGCCTGGTTTTGCCCCAAATGAGCTATATGCCTCAGGTATCACGCTACAGCTAGTAACAGTCTTGCCTACAAGCGATAGTTTGTATTCTAGTGCTTTAACTCGCTTCTCTACGCCTGTAAGCTGATCTACGGTCACTAGAGGGTCGGAAGATGGGGAAGGTGACTCATTGAGTGTTGAGATAACTTCTGGTTCTAATACCTCAACACTCGCTAGCTCGTTTACTTTATCTTGTAGCTGGTAGTTAGAGTACGCAAGGTATGCTAGTGCAACAAGGTTGGCCACTATGCTAGTAGCTATAACTACAACCTTTACTTTTTTGTAATCGACAACAGGTCGTTTT
>QEVC01000017.1 GCA_003576945.1 Candidatus Microgenomates bacterium | reverse complement strand
GAACTGGTACAATTGTCACAGACCACACAGTTCACTGGGATATCAAAGTCCTATGCAGTTTATACAAGCTAGTGTCCAATAAGTGCGCAAGTTATACAATTCGACAACATTAGCTAAGATCTGCTAATATTTAGCCATGACCAACCTTGACCTACTCAAACAACAGCTAGAACTAGCCGAGATAGCCAGTCGTCTCCTGCCACGTCGTCAGGCGATCTACCAAACAATCAAAGAACAAAGAACTGTTAGCGCCGACTACCTCGCCCGCAACTTTGCCGGTACTCCGTCGAGTACTCTCCGTTATGATCTAAAGCAACTCCAAAAAGCCGGACTAATCAAAAAGCTCGGCACCACTCGCGGCGCCTTGTATCAGCCAGTCTAATTTTCTTCGTTCCCCGAGTGATATTTCTCATGAATAGTCCGCAGTTGCGGATTAGTCACGTGGGTATAGATCTGGGTCGTTGCGATATTTTTATGCCCTAGCATCTCCTGCACTTCCCGAAGCCCCGCCCCATGAGAGAGGAGATCAGTCGCGAAACTATGGCGCATGACATGCGGAGTAATAGAGACTGGGAGGTGGGCTAGCCGGCCGTAGTGAGCAATAATCCGCTGGACGCTCCGGGTAGTCAGTCTCCGCTTTTCCCCAGCCTTAGGGTCCGCGATATCTACTTTTTTGCCATGATGACTAATAAATACTGGGTGATAGTGGTCATTTCGTTCACGTAGGTATTTCTCGATCCATCCTGCCGCTCTAGGCGACAAGAAAACCACTCTAATCTTCTTACCCTTACCTACCACCCCAAACTCCCGCGTTTCTAGGTTCACCGTCGTCTTGTTAAGTGAGACTAATTCCGAAACCCGTAGTCCTGTTGAGAATAGTACTTCCATTAGCGCTCGATCACGCAACCCCCTAATGTTACTAGTGTCCACTTTTTCGATCATCGCTTCAACATGCGTATAGTCGAGGAACTTGATCGAATGTTCCTTACCCTTGGGTAGCTCCAACTTGTCAGGAGATATCACCTCATAATCTTGTCTAATCAAATACCTAAGGAGCGACCGGATCGCAATCGCATAGTAGCTCTGCGTCACCGGTGATAGATACTGTCCCTTATCATCCTTGTGTTGGGCGAGGTAGGCCCGGTAAGTCTTGAGTATCTTTGCCGTAATATCGGCTAGTCCTATCTGGGGATAGTACTGTTTTAGCCAGTCATTAAACTTTCCAAGGTAAAAGCGATAATTACGGATTGTAAAAGGAGACACTTGTCTCTCTACCGAGAGGTACTCGAGGTACTCCAAGATTGCATCCTCTAACTTGGGTGGTTGTCTATTAGCAATCATAGGTAGGGGAGTGATAAGAGTCTAGAATTAAACTGCGTCTTGATATATCCATCCTTTTTGCACATACACACTCACCGCACATACCCATTAGTAGATACATGTCCTATAACTCAATATAGTCTATATCCTATAGTTAGTATTAATAAATAATTGTAGGAGAGGATTAATACTACCTTTATCTAGACACCATTGTGCGACATTAATAGTACACTGTCAACTAACATGAATAAAGAACTCTCCCAACTACATTTAATCAGACCGCAAGAATACGTTAATAGTAGTTTTGAGGTGAGCGCTTCGGAGAGGTTCTATATGATCAGCACAATCGTGGTATGGTTGGCTGGGTCGATGAAACTTAAAAGACCGTAGATGCACGCCGCACTGCGCGGCACAAGATTCGAATCTTATTTCGCTATAAGTACCAGTGCAATGGCAGATCCTACCAGAGGTAGAGGCCGTAGAATGGCTCTAAAACCGTCAACGCCAGGCAAAATGGGCAACCATATGTTCAAAATACGCATTTTTCTACGGGTAATCTTTGGAAAGTGGCAAATTGAGTAGGTAGCATAGGTGGGGGACGAAATCAGATCGTAATTCTGCAGAATTTTGAATATTAATGAATTTTGGAATTAAAATTTATTGTTTTGAACTTAAATCAGCCCCCTCTCGAATTTGGTATATATGTCATAAAAGATATATTGTGCGACGTTATATAAATGACTCCTCCACAAGACGTGGATATCAAAAAATAGGGTTGAGGCAGGCAACCCGCAAAATACCAAATATCTCAACAATCAAGACGACAATCCTTCTTCTATTGTGAACATATCTACATAATTTATTAATTAACTCTCCAAGGTATTTAGAACCACTCCCCACCCACGTCATCTAGCACTCCAGATGTATCATCTGGTACCAACTCTACTCTCCAGGCATACAGATACAAAGTAATCTGGGAGGCGATCAACTATATCAAAATCGATCAATTGAATTATTCGCAAAGGTCGGATACTTTTTATCCACATTTGTGAAAATAATTATAGGATATCGTGAAAAGCCTATAATTATTATAGGACATTCTTAAATGTTATAGGACTCTCCCCTGCCCCTGGACAACAAGTTAAAATATTTACTACTTCATCCAGCGAGTCACAACTGTTGTAACAACTACCAGAAAAACAATTGTTGAAAAACCAACAAACTCTTGTACAGTTCTTGGGAACAACCTTCCTTCTGCCTCATGTTGAAACAGTCCCATGACGACATAAGTTGCCATTGATAACATAACTGAGGCCAGTGGTGGATCGATCGCCCAAAAACTAATCGCCAGCGCAAGTTCCGCAACCACTAGTGCCCCGATCGCTGCCGATAACAAATCTCTCGAGATATCGGTATGCAGTGTATAGGACCAAATCCCCTGTAGTAATATCGGATAAGTAACCAGGTAAACTAGACCCACCACCACTAAGAGTGGCAAATGCAGTGAGTAGATAACGTGGAAGAATAATGCAGCAGTAAGGATCGATAACAAAAATCCGACCGCTCTTGCTGCTCTAAGTAACTGTATCGTTCTAATCGCCGCAACCGCAAAAATGTTAGCTGTCAAAAGTAGTCCATACATCGAGATCGTAAAGACGAGTAAGACTATCCACCTAGTCAACGCTGCCTGTGGCAAGAGAAAGTAAAAAACTGCCACGACCGTTGGGTATAGTGTTGGCAATATCAAGTCGAGTACCCACGCGACCCCCTGCAAATCCTTAATCAAAGACCAAGCTGTTAAAACTGCCGAAAAGACGGCCAATACTACAATCGCCATATATCTAGCTTCAACCGACAAACTCTGGATGACCCAGAGTCCAAAAGTAAGAAGTAGCGATACGATTAAAAACTTGCGACGCTTGGTAAGCGTTGCGCCTCTTTTAACTCTGGCTCCTTCCCCCCTGGTTCTGCGTGGTATTACTCTAGTCTTTTGTGAGTCAACCGCACTCTTCTTAAACCAAGTTAACATATACCTCCTGCACATCGGGGTGGTCGGTTACTATCTCCATCACTTCCTCAACCTGTGTTTTGTCGCTCAATTGGATCGGGTAGAGTGGAGTATACCCTTCACTCTCATGCTTAAACAAGTAAGCCGCGCTACCCATCTCCCCCATCCGCCAAGCATGTTTCTCCAGGATCAATCTAACTTCATTGACAGTTCGATTACGGTTATCCGTAATACACTCGATGATACAGGCGAGCCCACTTGGCCCGTGTGCTTCGATTTTTAGCTCTACCATCTCTGCCTCTCCACTTTTACCTAGTCCCCGTGCGATCGCGCGGTCAATAATATCTTTAGGCATCGAGGCAGCACGCGCCTTGTCGACCGCTAGCCTAAGTGCAAAATTCTTTTCCACGTCCCCTATCCCACCACCTTTCTTCACTGCCACTACTATGGCCGATGCCAACTTCGTAAATATCCCACTCCTAACTTTATCATTAGCTTCTTTTTTCCGATGAATATTGCTCCATTTACTATGACCTGACATACTTGTATTTTACACGGTTCTTCACTACAATTGGGAAAATTCATGACAACACTAATTCAACAAGCAATCGATTGTTCACTCAAGTGTCTCTGGGATGAGGCCATCGATCTCAATCTAGAAATCCTCAAACAAAATGAGGGTGACATCGCAACTCTAAATAGATTAGCCAAATGTTACCTTGAGCTCGGTGATAAAAAAAGTGCCAAAGAAACCTATCATAAAGTTCTAGAGCACGACAAATACAACTCCGTTGCCCTAAAAAACTTAAAAACCTTAAACCTCGCTGTCTCAACTAGTCCCAACGAATTAGTCCGTGAAGATTTTATCGAAAATCCAGGTTTGACCCGCACTAGTACCTTAATAAAAGTGGCCGGTCGCGAAGTGCTAGCCACCTTGAGTTGCAAGCAGGCTTTGATCCTTAAACCCAAGGTGCGTCTAATTAGTGTTAACACGACTAAAGGAATCTATGTTGGCACCCTCCCCGATGATCTTTCGCTCAAACTAAAAAAACTAATCGATAGTGGCTACGTTTATCAAGTCTGTCTAAAGTCCGCAACCGACAATATGGCCAGTGTCTTTATTCGAGAGATAAAGCGTCCCAACAAAAAGAATGTCCTCCCCAGCTTCAACCGAGCTCACATCAAATTCGTTCTCTAAAATAGCTCTAGCGCATCTTTTCCTACCCACAATACAATTCCTGAACGGTACTCTGCTGTGTCTCCCACAACGTATGGCTTAAAATTAAAAACTCTACTCATAAAAGTCAATGTCATCTGCGATGATTTTGGGTCATTAACTATCATTTTGGTAGTATCACTGATTACACTCCCGCTCTTTACTGTGATTACATCTAGCCCCATATTATCCAAAAACTCTGCCATGTCGCTCCCGAGTCCGCTCTCCCCACTCTCGTTAATAACAGAGACTGTCACCCCTTCCCTCCCTACCCCCCAATCAAAGAAAGACTTACCTACATAACTCGAAAGTGCGAGTGGGCTGTAGCTCAATTTTTGATCCTTGTTATTCACTATTACCCCCGCACGCACGAGCTCGTCTTCGGCTACATTCTTGCTACTATAACTCCCTATCGCTTGCGTCAGTCTATACGCATCAATTATTGTTAAGTTATTCTCTAGACTATTACTCCAGATCGCTTTCAACATAGATTTCTTGAGCGAATCATGGACGTTGCCGCTCCCATCTAGGTTAACTAAGTAACCTACTATTGGTAACCGCATAAATCCTTGGACCTTACGTCTCGCAAATTCACCTCCCTGGCTTTTGTACGAACCGAGTTTATACAAACTCCCTATCTCATACTCCCCCACACTCCGTGATGTAATCGCCAGTTTTTCTGGATAGGTAATGATCATTACCTTCTCTTCAACTGGATCTGTTGTTACCACGCTAACTCGCTTCCCACCCTCATCAATGTAAACCAAATTAAATCTAGTTGCTGGATCGACTACACTCGCTCTTAACTCTTTGATGATAATCCCGATCACAACCATTATTACAAGGCCGTATACCACAACTTTTGCCCATTTCAGATTCATCCTTTTATGCTACCATATAACCCTTATGCAACTCTCCGATTTTCACTATGAACTACCAGGTGAGTTGATTGCTCAGTCTCCCGCCATCCCTCGCGATCATAGTCGGCTCATGCTAATCAATCGCCAAACAGCAGCGGTCTCGCATCACTTTTTTTATGACCTCCCCAAATTACTCCCACCCAACTATCATCTCATTGCCAATAATACCAAGGTATTTCCAGCCCGACTCAAAGGCTTTAAAGAAACTGGCGGTAAAGTCGAGGTCTTACTTCTCAAGAAACAGAGCGATTCTCAATTTGAAACCATTGTCTCTCCTGGACTAAAAGTGGGTCAAAAAATTGTCTTTAGCGAAAGTCTAAGTGCAGAAGTAATCGAAACAGACGACCGCATCCGTCTCGTCAAATTTAGCCAATCTGATCCGCTGCTAACCGAAGAAATCAGTCGACTAGGCACCATGCCCACTCCTCCCTATATCAAAAAAATGCTTGAAAATAACAATGACTATCAAACCATCTATGCGAAATACGGCTTTTCGGCTGCCGCCCCCACCGCCGGCCTTCATTTCACCTCAGCACTACTTGCAGAAGTTAGCACTAAGTATGGTTGGAGCGAGCTAACCCTCGACGTTGGACTCGGCACCTTTTTACCAGTCAAAGTCGATGATGTTAAGACTCACCACATGCACAAAGAGGCCTATCGACTAGACCTGCCAACTGCTGATCGACTAAAAACTATAGATCATAAGACTCAAAAACTCTGTGTCGTCGGCACTACTACCCTCCGCGCGCTAGAAAGTAATGCAGCGCTCACTGATTCACGGATTGACGGATTTACTGATATACGTATTGTCCCTGGTTCTTTTGAGACTGATATCTTCATTTACCCACCCTACCACTTTCGCCATGCTGACGCGCTCATTACCAACTTTCACTTACCAGAGAGTACGCTCCTCATGCTCGTCTCGGCTTTTTGCAGCGCCCCACAGACTACTACTCCATTCACCACCTTCAAAGACTCCCTCCTCGGCCATGCCTATAACGAAGCAGTCAAGGAAAAATATCGTTTCTTTAGCTTTGGCGATGCCATGCTAATTATTTAGATATTCCAAATTGTGCTCTAGTTTACTACTCCACCTCATCCTCTCTTTACTTATTGGGTGAGTTAATTCCAGCGTTTTGGCCTGTAGCATCACGTGACTACACCACTTCCGATCTTCCCGACTCCTTTTACGCCCTCCATACTGTTCGTCTCCCACTAGTGGGTGTCCCATATGTCTCGCGTGCACCCTGATCTGGTGCATCCGTCCCGTCTTCGGCATAAACTCAACGAGCGAAAACCCCGTATAACCTCGATCTTCCACCTTTAGCTCGCGCGGAAAATTCCACGACTTATATTCTTCCTGCACCCGGTAGTTAGTCACACTCTCCCGCCCGTCCTCCCTTACCCCCATCCGTTGTCTATTATCACTTCTTCTACCAATGGGCAAACTAATCTCACCCATTGGGACCTTCCACAGCCCATGTGTCAGCGCCACGTAAGTCTTTGTCACCTCTCGCTCTCTAAACTGCCTAAGAAGCTCCACAAAAGCCACTGCTGTCTTAGCCATAATCATCACCCCACTCGTCTCTTTATCTAACCTATGCACAAGTCCACTACGTTCTACAAAGTATTTCTCATCGTCACTTAATAACTCGGGACTAGGAACTTTATACTTATCCTCCCACCAGTCTTGCAGTGTCTCGACCTTCACTGTTTCTGCTCTATTACAGATAACACCGACCGGCTTATCTATCACTACAATATCCTTGTCCTCATATACCACTACAATTTCCATCTGAATATCTGACTTACCGACCTGCCGATTCTCTGAGTTTTCTGGTTGTCCGAAAATAACCGTATCCATATACTAGTACTCCAAAGAATATCAAATAGTCTGCCCAGTTATTATAACCTAGTCCAAACATTGGTAGATTATCCACGACCACCCCCATTGTCACTCTCTGATAGGTATTCATGATCCCACCGATTATCATTAGTCCCAACCCAACTCGCGCTATCAATTCCCGCGTTTTTACCGCAACAACCACCAAAAGAATTATGGATAATATTCCTACCCAGAAAGGTAGACCACTAAACCATCCAAAGGCGACGCCCCTATTTACCATTCTTCTTGGCACACGCCAGACACAACTCTGCTGTCGGATCAATGCCTAGACGGTCCGTATCAATCATCGCACCACATAAAACGCATTTGCCATATGTTCCATCATCGACTCTCTTCATCGCCCCCCTGACTCTTGATAGAGCCAAGTCCGTTTCCGCGCCCATCGCCGCCGACTGTTCATGGCCAAACTGCTCCGATGCCTCAGCAGCCATGTCTGCGTTGTCATCGAGTCTAGAAGCATCCGCAAAAGGATCCTCTGTTGCTAACTTACTCTTACGCGACATCAGCTGTTGCTCTACCTTTTTAAAATACTCAAGTATTGGTGACAAGAGCTGTTTTGGGTAGTTCATATATACTTATCCTTTCTTTTTGTTTTTTCCGCTTCTAAAATAAATCAGGACTAGACTAATAAATAGTACCAAAATTCCAATAATAGTCGTTCTCGGTATCAACCAAATGCGCTGTCCCTCAAGCATAAAGCCCAAAACACAGGCATATAGCCCAGAAAGAGCTAGTAAGACTAGTCCTGCGAGTCCATCACGTGCCACACTTGCCTCCCCCTTATACCACGAATAGAATCTAAAATTCTTTCTCACTTTCGAAACAACGCCAAAAGTTAATAAGGACCAGATAAATGTCCACAAGTCACCGCTTAGTCTCGGTACGTTATCGCCTGGGTGAACGTAACCAAACGAGCTAGACTCAAGCCCCGGCATGCTCCCATTGAATATGGAGCCAACACTCGTAATTACCATTACGATCATAAGTACTACCACCCATGCATCCATCACTTTCCAAAAATCAATTTCCGCTTTCCTAGACAAAAATAGGATAACTAATAAGGTGGCCACAATCCCACTAACTGCCGATATTCCAGGGTACGCAAGTATCGATAATGCACGACTAAAACTATAAAGTTCTGGATTCAAAAGAACATACGCTACCCGCCCTACTATCAAGTAGGTAAAAGTCGCAACAAAATAAGTATCGAATATCCAAGTTTCCTCCCAGTGCTCGTCGCGTCCCATTTTCCAAAACCAGTACAAACCAGCAAATAATCCCATGGCTAAAAATACACCATAAGAATAAATCGTAATTGGTCCGAGTTTTAGTAAGATCGGCAACATTATTCATATTCTATACTGTCTACTAGATACTGCATACTGTATACTAAAATCCATGCTCTCTATCGCCCACGCCGCAACCGGCGCCGTTATCGCAACTCACACTAGCTCTCCCATAGCAATCCCACTCATCCTAGCTTCCCATTATGCCCTCGACGCCATCGCTCATCATGATGCAGGTACTGGCTTAAGTAGTGGTAAAAAAACTAGAAAAACTGCCTTAATCCTTGGCATGATCGACCTTATTCTTGCCGCAATCCTTGTCTTATTCATGTATCCTCCAGAATCAATCACTCTTACTTCCCTAACCTATCACCTAGGGCACCCCGCCGTTTGGGGCGCATTCTTAGGTTTACTCCCTGATTTTCTCGAGTCACCAAGAAATTTTCTTAAATACGAGCCAGCTTGGCTAAAACCAATCAACTCTTTTCATAACTCCTTCCATCACTCAATCCCGAGTGTCGTCGCCTGACTTGCTCCTCAAGCAATTCTTCGTACAATTCTGTGGCTCTATCGCTAGATTACTCTCTTAGTGAGATATAATAGTAAAAGTTGCCTGGGTGGCGGAATGGTATACGCGCGAGTCTCAAAAACTCGTGACCTTTAAAGTCTTGAGAGTTCGAGTCTCTCCCCAGGCACCAGCAACTCAGAACTCATTTTATCATTCACCTAACGACTCTTATCCACCCCATAAAACCTAACACGATCTCCACGAAACCTCAGATCTATTGTCCTTAGTCCCCCGTTACGGTGTTTGGCAATGTTTAACTTCACACTTTCGATATCCTCTGGATCTTCTCGGTAAAGGAACATGACAACGTCTGCGTCCTGTTCGATGCTTCCGCTTTCTCTTAGGTCAGACAGTTGCGGCGAGCTCCCACTCCCCCGACTCTCAATCGCCCGTGATAGCTGCGACAGTGCGAGCACTGGCACCTTTAGTTCACGCGCTAGGTTCTTTAGCCCCTGGCTGATCTCTGCCACTTCTTGCACCCGATTATCCATCGTTCTCCCCTTAACCAGCTGCAAGTAGTCCACAACCACCAATCCCAAGTCATGTTCTGCCTTAAGCCTTCTTGCTTTCGTCCGCATCTCGAGGATACTCATTCCAGGTGTATCGTCAATATACAGTGGCGCCTCCGCTAGCACCCCCATTGCTTCGGACAATTTTCCAAAGTCATCTTGCGTTAGTTTTCCAGTCTTTAGTCGCCAGGCATCAATATCCGCTTGCGCAACCAACATACGATCCACTAGCTCTTCCTTACTCATTTCGAGCGAAAAATAGCCAACTGGCACTTTCGACACAGCCGCCGCATATTGCACGATGTTTAAAGAGAAGGCAGTTTTACCCATACCAGGACGTGCCGCCAAAATTAAGAGGTTTGAGTCCTGCATCCCAGCTAGGCAGCTATCCAGATCGCCAAACCCAGTCGAGACACCTCGCAGTGACCCCGATTTTTTCGATAATTCGTCAAGCCGATCAAACGACTCAGACAATACGGAGCGTAGCGAGATAAATCCCTGCTTAAGATTAGCCTGTGATAAAGAAAACACTTTTTGTTCAGCATTATCCAACAAGTCCTTTACTTCTAAGCCTTCATCAAATGATTTCTCAATTAAAACTGAAGCGTCTGAGATTAATTTGCGCCTGGTGGCATATTCCTGAATGATTTCACCATAATGCCTAACATTGGCCGAACTTGGCACTCCTTCAACCAGTCCAGATATATATGCGATTCCGCCTACCTTATCCAAGTATTTTTTTTCTTTCAGTTTTTGCGGGAGTGTGACAAGGTCAATCGGTGAGCGTTCTTCGTATAGGGCAAGCATTGCCTCATAAATCATTCCGTGTCGCTCATTATAAAAATATTCTGGCAGTAAGATTTCCGAAACTTGAACAATTGCGTCACGATCCATCAGGATCGAGCCAAGTACACTTTTTTCCGCTTCGTCGCTATGTGGTGGTACCTTTGATACTGCCATGAAATAATTTTACCTTGTTAATAAAACATTAAAACTAAATACTAAATACTAAATACTAAATACTAATCTATCAAAATAACTACGTCAGTAATGTCCGAGTTAAGGGTGGCTCTTGTAATACTCAGCTTATTAGCTTCTCTTGCTGTGTGCTCAAAATCCTTAATGAATGTGGCAACATTAGCTGCTTCTCCACTCGGCAGAACAAAACTGGGCTCAATCTTGCCTACCATGGCAACATTTTCTTTATTCTGGATAGAGTTGGTATTTACGATGACTACGTCAATCGTCCCTTGATCTTCTATCAATGTGTCGCTCAAAACACCTGAGGTTGCGAGCACTTTTAAATCTTCAACATGGATCACGCTAGCAAGGGTTTCGCCCACTTGATATGCAAACACACTAATCCCTTCAACTTCGTACTCACCAGGCTGGGCAATAACAAAGGATGACTTGCTAGAATTATTTTGTATCTCTACGGATTCCCCCACGTTTACCATCACACTTCCGCGCTTAACTTTAACTCTGTATTTATTTACAGCAACTTTAGCGATGTCCATATGCCCGCATATAGTAACACAATTAACTAGCTCTATGCTACACTATTCGGTATATGAAACCGCGCAAAGAAGTCACTCTCGCCGTAATTATAGGATTAGTAATCGCGCTTATTATCGCGGGTGGCATCTACCGCGCCAAGACTGCTATTCAAAACTTCGATCCTCAAAGTTTAATCCCACAAAAAAAGTCGGATGTATCCAATAATCCAGATCAAAAATCTGAAGATAAACTCTTCTTGGAGCTTAGTACTCCCGACAACTCAGTAACAGATAAAGCGACTTTCACAATTTCAGGTAAGACCCTCCCAAAAACTTATATTGCGATCACAACCGAAAGCAATGATTATCTTATAGTGCCAAACGACGTGGGTAGCTTTAGCCAAGAAGTAGGTCTCATCAAGGGGGCTAACCGCTTAACTATCACCGTCTTTACACAAGAAGGCGAAAAAGTCGAGGATTCCCTGAGTGTGGTATACACTACTGCCGAGTTGTGATAGAGTGTAATCTTCATAATTTACTATGCAGAAAAAACACAAAATTGCTACACTTTTCACCTTGACCTCATTTCTCGTTTTAAACTCTGTCACTCATCCTACTTTTGCGGTATCTCCTGCGGTATCTCCAACTCCCTCTCCCAAAGCAAGCACCTCTCCTTCGTCCTCACCTAGCCCATCCCCAACCAGCGAAAAACAGGTTACGGAAAATCTCAAAAAAAGACTTCAAGAGACACTCGGGGAGTCATCGCAAAGCAAAGAATTAAGTTACAAAAGTTTCGTTGGCGTAATCAGAGACGTCATCAAAGATACATTAATAATTGAAGATAAAGACGGTAAAAAGAAAATTGTCATTAAAGACGGCGCTTCAATCGTTCGCTCACCTGGCAATAAAACTATTCCCGCCGACAGCGTTAGAATCGAAGACAACATTATTAGTATCGGCAGCCTCAAGGAAAGTGACGAACTAGAAGCGGTCCGCATAATAGTCAGTGCCGACCCACTTACTACCACTTCAAAAGTAAGTGCGCTCGCCCGTATCGCTAAAATATCTAAAAGCGCAATTACCACTACAAGCATAGACTCAGAGAGCACGAAAACTATCAATCTAACTACTAAAACTGCTCTTAAGTCGAGCCTCGGCGAATCTCTCGAAGTCGCCGATCTAAATGTTGGCGACTCCATTATCTACACGGCAACCCTCGCCAAAGATACTCTCACAGCGACCAGCCTCATGCGCATCGGTTTTGCCGATCCTGATGCCAGCACATCACCCCTACCTTCGCCCAAAGAATAAAACTATTCATTTAAGAGATTTTTGCTAAAAAGACGGCTATAATGTCTAGTTATATGCAAAAACAAAACTTACAAACACTAAAGGGTTTCCGCGACTTTCTCCCTGCCGATGTCTACAAACGACAATGGATCAAAGACATCATGATCCAAACAGCGCAGGCCTGGGGTTATGAACCCATCGAGACCCCTACCCTCGAGTCTTACTCCGTCTTTAAGGGCGAGATTGGTGAGGACGAAAAACTCTTCTACAAATTTATCGACAATGGTGGGCGAGAGGTAATGCTCAGGTACGATCAGACTGTCCCAACCTGTCGCTATGTGGCCAGCAATCAAAGTAATCTCACCTTTCCCTTTCGTCGCTACCAAACCCAATCTGTCTTTCGTGCCGAAAACACCCAACGTGGCAGATATCGCGAATTTACCCAGTTTGATCTCGATATTTTTGGCGTTGCAGGTCCTAGCGCTGATGCCGAAGTAATCGCCGTCAATCTAGACACACTTCTAAAAATTGGCTTCAAAAAACCATTAATTATTTTTAACAATCGTGATCTCATGAAAGATATTCCCTACGAGGCAATCGTCGCGATCGACAAACTCAAAAAAATTGGCAAAGATGGAGTTATTGCTGACATGATCTCAAAGGGTATTTCAACCTCGTATGCCAATCAATACTTTGCCACAGTTCAAAACATCAAGCCCGATGAAACCATCAATACGATCATTACGTACTTAGAAAAATCTGGCTTTGGCAGTGAGTACTACCGGTTCGAGCCGACACTCGCGCGCTCCTTCTCTTATTCCCAAGGTCCAATCTGGGAGTTAGTAATCGAAGACTACACCGTTGGTAGCATTGGTGGTGGAGAGCGCTACGACGGCATGATGGAGCGCCTAACAGGCCTCAAAATGGCGGCCACTGGCATGGCCTATGGCTTTGATCGCACAGTCGAGGCCGCTGACCAACTGGGCCTAATCCCTGCTACAAAATCTAAGACCAAGATACTCGTTACGATCTTTGCCAAAGACCTACAGGGTTACACCCTGAAGGTTGCATCCGAGCTCCGCCTAGCAGGCATCAACACCGAGCTATATCCAGATCCTAATGACAAGCTCGAGAAACAACTAAAGTATGTCGACAAAAAAGGGATAGCCTACGCGCTCGTCATCGGTGAAGATGAAGTAAAAAACAATGTTGTAACCCTCAAAAATCTTAAAAATCGAGAGCAACAAACTATCCCTCTCGACGAAGCGATCCAGTTGCTGTCTAATAGAGAGTAATGTCCAAAGCACGCAAACTCGCCTACGCCGCCCTTCTCTACAATGCCGTAATCTGGGGTGCTGCCTTCCCTGTAGTCAAACCAGTCTTTGAGCACCTCACCCCCCTCCAATTTCTCTTCTTTAGATATTTTATCTCTGGGATACTGTCGCTACCGATCTTAGTCACTTTTTATATCAAAAAACATCCAAAAGCATCTAATATAATCAAACCAGTACTATTAGAACTATCAGGCTTAGCAGTCCCAATCTATCTCCTATATGAAGGCATGAGCAAAACTAGTGCTCTCGAAGCATCTCTTATTGGTTCAACTGGTCCCCTCTTTGTGATCCTGGGTGGCATTGTCTTTCTTAGAGAGCGAGAAAGCAAGAGAGAGTGGCAAGGTCTGGCACTATCGTTTTTTGGCTCATTTCTCTTGATGCTAGAACCATTCTGGAACGGACACGGGTTTATTGGTAGTAGTCTAGTTGGCAACCTACTCATTCTCTCTCACAACATACTTTACGCAGTCTATGCGATTGTCGCCAAAAAAATGTATAAAAAGAAGCCTCCATTATCGCTTGGCTCTCTCTACTATCTCGGTACTGCCGGAGTCTATGCACTCATCTTGTCCAGGCAACAACAGTTTCCCAGCTTTAATCTTTTGCTTAACCACAGCGTAGTGCTCCCGATTCTTTACATGGCAGTCTTGGGTGGTATCATCGCTAATATTTTCTACCTATTTGCCGCTAGTCGAATCGAAGTCTCAGAAGCCAATCTCTTTACCTATCTCAATGGAATCTTTGCGATCCCCGCAGCGTTTTTCTTACTTGGCGAAACCCCTAGTCTCACCACTCTAGTAAGCATTTCTCTGATCGCCTATGGGGTCTACCGGGCCGAAACAAGAAAAACCGATATCGACCACTTCACACGCAAAAGATAGCTGTGTTACAATATCCGTCTATGAAAGCAAACTTACATCCTACCTACCACCAGATAAACGTCACTTGTAGTTGTGGCGCCAGTTTTACCACTGGTTCAACCCGCGACAACATTGTCGTCGATATCTGCAGCAAGTGTCACCCCTTCTTCACTGGTGAACAACGCTTTGTAGACAAGGTTGGTCGTGTCCAGAAATTCCAGGCCAAAGCCGCGGCTGCTACTGGCAAAAAAGCCAAAAAGGATCGCAAATCTACTCAGACCGGTCCTGCCTCTCTCACCGAACTCCGCGCCGCTCAAGCCAAATAGCTAATTTGCCCTTCACTAGGCACTTTTTACTCGGTACTTTATACTAACGTTATGCCAGTCGACTATTTGCAAATCGTCAATTCTTACGACTCTCTAGTTAAAGAATCCTCCGACCCCAATAATGTCGAACGTCTGGGCGAAATTGGTGAAGCCTTATCCGATCTTGAAGATAAGATCGAGCTTGCCCGAAAACTGGTCAAAATCGACGCAGATCTCAGTGGTAACGAAAGTCTCTTAACAGACCCCGAAATGCGTCTCATGGCTCAGGATGAGATCTATCGCCTCAATGCCGAGAAAGCCGCCACGCTAGAAGAACTACAGGCTCTCGAGCGAGCAGCAGAGAACACTGAGGACAAAAGACCCGCTATCATTGAGTTTCGCCCCGGAGCCGGCGGTGAAGAAGCTAAAATCTGGGTCAACGACCTTTTTCGTATGTACACCCGTTTTGCCGAACTCATGGGAATAAAATACGAGTTACTGGACGAGAACACCTATCTTTTTACAGGCCGACCTAGTGACCCCACCCTCCCCCAGGGCGCCTACGGACTATTCAAATGGGAAAGCGGCGTACATCGCGTTCAGCGCGTCCCTGCAACCGAAGCCCAGGGCCGTATCCATACTAGTACCGCAAGTATTGCTGTCCTACCCAAGATTGACGCACAAAAACTCGTGATCCGAGAAGAAGAACTAGAGTGGCAGTTCTTCCGCGCTGGAGGTCATGGTGGTCAAAACGTCAACAAAGTTAGTACTGCAGTGCGGCTTATCCATATCCCAACAGGTATTGCAGTAGTCAGTACTCAGGAGCGCTACCAACAAAGAAATCGGGAAATTTGTCTCGATCTCTTACGTAGTCAACTCTGGGAAAAACAAGAGGAAGAGAGACTCGCTAAGATCGATAGTCAAAGAAAAAGCGCAGTTGGCCGCGGTATGCGGGCCGAAAAGATCAGAACCTATAACTACCCCCAAAACCGTGTCACAGACCATCGCATCAACATTAGCTGGCACAACCTAAGTGGTATCCTAGAGGGTGATCTAACCGAGCTCATTCGCACTGTCGGCATCGAGATGACCAAAGATTAATTATTCGCCCTTTAGCTCTACGCCAATCTTCTCTGTCTTCTCGTCGCGATAGACTTCTACTTCCACCCTATCCCCTATTTTCTTTTTCCCCAGTAGCTCCACTAGCCCATTCTCGACCTCAATTAGTTTCTTACCGTCAAAACTCACGATAATATCACCCTTCTTAATTCCTGCAGCATCAGCACTAGAGTCTTTTACCACCTCTACCACATAAGCACCCGCTGGCACATCATTAAGGATTCCCTGCTCTTTTGTAAGCATCTGATAACGCACTCCAAAGAATGGTCGATCAAACGCCCCAGTTTCATTAAAGTTTGATAGAGACTCTTTAACTAAGTTGATAGGTAGCGCAAAGCCTATGTTATTCGCGCCTTGAGAAACTGCGACATTGACTCCGATCACTTGACCCAGCGAGTTCAGGAGTGGGCCACCTGAGTTCCCAGGATTAATTGCCGCATCTGTTTGAATTACGTTGTCTAGCTTCTCGGCAAAAGCATAACCATCACCTGCTGTAATCCCACGGCCCAGGCCTGATACTACCCCAGTGGTCACTGTATGGCGAAACTCACCTAGTGCTGTCCCGATCGCTATCACAAAATTACCCACCTTAAGCGTATCCGAGTCCCCCATCTCAATTGTCTTAAAACCTGATCCCTCGATCTTTAGTATCGCCAAATCATTCGCCGGATCTCGCCAAATCTTTTCGACTTGGTGCTCGCTTTCATCTTTGAGCACCACCTTATAATCACTCGCCGTACCAGTTGAGACTACATGCTTATTGGTCACCACTAGCCCTGACTGATCAATCACAAACCCACTCCCAATATCTACTTGCTCGCTTGTCACCTCGCCTGTCGGGCGACTACCCCTAAACATCCCAAACGGATCGAGAAAATACTGCTCGAGGATCGGCGTTTCACGCTTAAATGTAACCGTAACCACCCCAGGTGATACTTTCTCCGCAACCTCTGTTACTACATTCTCTTCATTTACAACTCTCTGGTTAATGATCTCCGATGTACTATTATTCCCACCCAGGTTTAGGTTTTTCAAAAATGACAGTCCCCAGATCCGCTCCGATACCGCTCCCCCAATAAACACAGCGACTAAGAAAACTCCCGACAACAGACCAACTACAAAGGATGACCCAGTCCTACTTTTCATAGCAAACAAAATTTACTAAAAAAACCCACTTCTTTCAAGTCTAAAATGACTCTAATGCCTTGTCTAACTGTTCATCTACCTCTGTCTCACCCTCTTTAGCAACTACGTCCTCAACTACCACATCTGGCGTCACACCCTTTTCCCCGATCCAAGATCCAGAAGGTAGGATCCATTTGGCGACAGTTACATGGAGACTCGATCCATCAGACAGATCCTGCACTTCCTGCACTGTCCCCTTACCAAAACTCTGCTCTCCTACTATTTTTGCCCGCTTATTATCCTGCAATGCGCCTGCCACGATCTCAGAGGCCGAGGCAGATCCCTTATTGACCAAAACCACGAGCGGGATAGACACTAAACTCCCGTTACGGTTAACACTATAAGTTTCACCACTACTTCTTCCCTCTTGTTTTACGATAACCCCCGAACTCAAAAACTCACTCGCCACATAAACCGCTCCATCTAGGTACCCTCCTGGGTTATTGCGTAGATCTAGGACTACTCCTGCAGGGCGCTTGGCGATAATTTCTGCCACTTTTTCACTCCACTCTCGGTCTGTTCGTCCTCCAAAGCGGTGCAGCTCTAAGTGCGCATAGCTCTTGCCATTTTTTTCAACAAACGCCAGTTCCACCGATGGCACCACAATCTCGTCCCTTGTTAGAGTTATATAGTTCCTTTATCTCCTCTGATGTGCGAAACTGCCGTTGGCAAGCTCATCCCTCGTGTATCTAGATCCACTGCCTTCTTCTCGTCTTTAATATGAAGGATCAAATCTCCCGCCTTAACCCCCGCGCGCTCAGCCGGAGAGTTCGCAATCGGTGCAATGGCTGCTAGTGTTTGCTCTTTGTATCCGAGTTCTATCCCTACGCCAAAAAATGTGCCATTTAAGTCCTCATTTGCTGCTTTATTTTCCTTTGGTGGTAAGTACTGCGTATATGGGTCCCCCAAAGACTGTGCCAGCCCCTCCATCGCTCCCCAGGTCATCTGGGCGTAATCAAGTTTTGTCGGATCAACATATGATTTCTCTAGTCTCTTCCATACTTCCCAGAATTTGCCAAAATCAGCTGCATCTACAGCCTCATTACTCGGTGTTTCTACGAATCGCTTAACCAAATTAGGAGCAACACTTCTTCCACTTCGCCACTCAGAAAAATAATATCCACCAGAAAAAACTAATACCCCAAGCGCACTTCCAATAAAAAACTTCTGAAGCCCCTTATATGTTAACTTAATCATTGAACAATCTTACACGAAAATGTCTTATACGGCTATACGGATTCACTGGTTAACGGATTTACTTAATTAGTTCGCAAAAGGAAGAAGCGCGAGCATTCTGGCGCGTTTTACTGCCTTCATGAGTGCGCGCTGACTCTTAGCTGAGAGACCTGTTCGAGCGCGGGATAAAATGCGTCCTTTTTCTGTGACGAAACGCAGGAGAGTTGCACTATCTTTATAATCAAAGCTCATTCCAGCTTCAGCTTTGCCTACGACTGGTTTTTCTAATCTTACTTTTTTCTTTTGCATCTTGTCCCCCTCTCTTTTCTCATTTGAGAATTTGAGAATTTATGATTAGCAATTTAATTAAAACGGTATATCCTCGACATTCACTTCATCAGAGAGTGATGTTTCAGTTTTCTCCTCAGTTTTAGCTGCCTTCTTTGTAGTTTTTTTAGGAGTAGCGTCATCGCCAGTAGTAACAACAGGGGTCTGTGTCATATCACTGGCACTTGCCTCATCTGTCGAAACGAATTCTTCTTCGCTATAGCTCCCCCCACCATTACCATCACGATTACGGGTATCTAGGATCATCATGTTCTCCGCCACAATCTCGGTGATCTCTCTCTGCTGACCATCTTGACCCGTAAATTTACGAGTCTGAAGCCTACCTTCAACATAAATCCGACGACCTTTAAACAAGAGTTGGCCACAGATCTCCGCGAGCTTACTCCAGGCAACAATCCGGTGAAACTGGGTTTCTTCTTGTCGGTCGCCTCCTTCGCCTGCACTCCAGCTACGATTAGTTGCGAGTCCAAAGGTCGCAACTGCTGTTCCACTAGGTGTGTAGCGCACATCCACGTCACGAGTTAAGTTACCGATGAGCATTACTTTATTTAGTGATCTAGATGACATATCCCCTCCCCATTCTTAAATACTATATTCAATATACTATATTCAGAATTTAAACCCTCACAAACAAATATCTCACAATTGATTCATCCAACTTAAGAATACGGTTTAGTTCTACCTGCGAATCAGGGGCCAAACTCAAGAGAAAGTGCTCATAAACAAAAACGCCTTGTTTGTTAATTGGGTATGCAGCATGTTTAGCTCCCCAAGATTCAGCTTTGTTTACCTCGCCTTTATGCTTTTTGACAAAATCAGCAATTACTTTGAGTACGCGTTCGCGCTCTGTGTCTTTATTTTCTGCAAACAAAAGTGTTAGTTCGTATGTATTCATATCTGAGTATTGTACCAACCTAATAATATTTTCACAATCCCCACTCTCATTTCCCGATCATAAACTCGACGATATCACCCTCTTGCATCACATAAGTCTTTCCTTCTGTTCGTACTTTCCCTTTTTCGGCAGCCCCCTTCCATCCCTGATATTCAACAAAATCTGCATATGAACATACCTTAGCTGAAATAAAATGTTTTACAAAATCAGTATGGATGACACCTGCTGCATCAGGTGCGAGGGTTCCCTTGGCGACTGTCCATGCCCTCACCTCAAGCTCGCCTGCTGTCAGGAAAGACTGTAATCCGAGTCTCTTATAAGCAGCCGCAATTAATGTTTCAAGCCCAGTCCGAGCAATCCCTGCCGATTCTAAGTACTCCTTCTTCTCTAGATCAGAGAATCCTGCCAATTCTTCTTCGAGCTTAGCAACTATGGCGACACAGTCTGACTCTTGTATCTCAACTCCTTTTGCTCGTAGTCTCTCCACAAAATCAGTGATTAGTGCTCCACTCTTCGCGATGCCTACCTCATCAGTATTCAGACAAAACATCTGAGGTTTGGCAGTGAGTAAAAATAGCTCTCTATCCACCAAAAGCTGCTCGTCTTCAGTTAAGTCTAGCTGTCTCACACTCCTGCCTTCTTGTAGATGTTTGTATATTTTTTCAAGTGCAGTTTCTCTTTTCTCATCTTTAACTTTACTTCTCACTCCTCTTACTTTCTCAACCGTTGCCAAGTCCGCAAGCTGTAGTTCAGTCTCAATAGTTAAATAATCCTCAACACTGTCTCCGCTACCAGTTTGTACTACGTTGGGATCCGCAAAGGCCCTAACTACATGGAGTATCACCGACGCCTCGCGAATGTGAGAGAGAAACTTATTCCCTAATCCCTCGCCCTGCGCCGCACCCTTAACTAGTCCGGCAATATCTAGAAACTTAACGGTTGCTGGTACTAGCTTAGTCGTATTAACAATTGGTGCGAGCTGAGCTAGTCGCTCATCTGGCACCGGAACCACCCCAACATTCGGCTCAATAGTCGCAAAGGGGTAATTGGCCGCAAATGCCTGCTGCTTAGATAGCAGTGCGTTAAAGAGTGTACTCTTGCCCACATTTGGTAAACCTACAATTCCTACTGATAGAGCCATATACGACATTTCGGTGATCTAGATAGCCACTAAACTGCTCACCCAGAGGCAAACTACCAGTTACTGTTAAGCTATTCTGATCACCAACTACTTTATCTATTAATTTTAGTAGTATACCTCTTTTAGTCTGGAAATTTAAGTTGCCAATAGTCTCTTTGGTCCGTTGCACAAAAGATTCTATATCTTGGTCACTAGGTCTGACGGCAGTAAGTTCCTCAGGTATACTCGCCAATTCTCGCTCTAGCACATGCTTCTTTTCGACTAGCTCCTGCATACTCTTATCGAGTACATCCTTGCTGATACGGTCATCAACATATAACTCTAGATACTTTTTCTCCTTCTTTGATAAAGTAGCGATCTCCTTTTTAATCTGATCGCTCGCAACCGGCACTACCAACTTGTTCTGTTCAAACTTTTGAAAGTAGCGATTCAGTTGCCGCTTAATGAGGTCAGAATCAGACATAAAATCTGCTATCCCTCTCCATACTAAAGCATCCGCTACTACAGCGTTTATTCCCCCTCCTCTACAAGTTGGAGGATTCGGATAACTGTACACTCTATCGGTACATCGATAGTAAAGGTGGTTATTCTCCTGTCTCCCCTCCCCATTCCTTTTCCTCCCACATTCGCAATATATTTTCCCAGCTAGCAAGTAATCATTCTTGCGATTGCGCTTACATACAGCGTAGTTAGTCTCGAGTTGTCTACGAACTTTCCAAAACAATTGCTCCTCAATAATGGCAGGGACCTCAATATTGATCCACTCTGACCTATCTCTCGTTCTCCTGCTTGTCTTTAGTACTCTTTTGTATTTAAGGTCTTTGATTGGATTTTTCGGTATGATACCTTCTGACTTGAGATAGTGGGCATGCCCGATATATGATTCGTTTCTCAACATGTTTGTAATTGTGCTACTGTTCCATACACCCCGCTTACTCTTTCTTGGTTTAATATCTAGCTCTTGTAGTCGTTTCACGACTTTGCGAATCGTCAAACCTTCATTTGCCACCCACTCAAATATTTTTTTCACTAGTCGCGCTTCTTGTGGCTCTATCTCATAATGTCCCTCACCATGATCATTCCGACATATGTAGGTATAACCATACGGCGCGGAGCTTGTAACAACATGTCCATCTCTTGCTTTACGAAGCTTACCCAGACGAAATCTTTCAACTATTTTTGCTCTTTCATATTCTCCAAAACTTCCCTTAACATTTAACATCAACCTATCCTCATCGTTTTTTACCTCACCCATAGTCACATACAAAACT
This sequence comes from Candidatus Microgenomates bacterium, assembly GCA_003576945.1. GTDB lineage: Bacteria > Patescibacteriota > Microgenomatia > UBA1400 > UBA12108 > GWF. The sequence continues at coordinate 5,048 of QEVC01000017.1, read as the reverse complement.
GATTTGCGATGTGACGCTATCTCGTCAACAAGCAACTGGATGTATGAGTTCTTTCTCGCAAGCCTATCAGGGTCATACACCACAACTCCATCCCAATTATCAGAGTTTGCATCAAGTCGCAACTGATCAAGCCCAGGTCTTGCCAAGATCATTCCGGTCCATCCATCATCAAAATACTTTTGTACTATAGTATGTCCCTCTTTAGCTATCTTATCCTCGATAGCCATCATCTGACTCTTGATAGTTTCTTCTAGCTCTTGTCTACCAGTACTAACTCTGGCGTATGTAGCTACTTTCATATAAGTTCTCCTATTATGTTTATATAATAATAATCTATTAACGGTCGTCATCCACCGTTTCCTGTTCTAGGACCATCGTTGCACACTCTTCAATTAGACTTCGTATGGTCCTTTTTGATCTCGCAGCCTCTACTTTTAGGTAATAGAGAAGCTTGGTATCGATTCTGACCATTTTCGTCTTAGGTTCGTCTACTTGTATACTCATCGTCGTTTTCACCCCCTTCCTATAATCCCTTGTATATATTTCTCTTCCTGTACAAGGTTTGCTTTCCTGGCTCTCTCACTGCTAAAAAAATAGCTATAGGTGTAGCGTGGACTTGGTATTACCCTCACCATTGCACCAATTTTTACCGTTAAACTTACAGAGTGTAGGCGCGCCACTCATTAACGGTCCGAGCTTGCCTGCCATGCCAGATAACGAATCTGGCTCGTCCCAAATCACTACTCACTAACCGATCCCGGACCACAGCACCCTAGCGAGTCCCTCTTGCCGTTGCCTGATAACTCGACATCCTTTTTGTTATTGTGGAAAAATGCTTCTATGTCACACTCTTGAAATAAGAGGTCAAACGCTTCGGATACTCGTAGATCCTGATCCTCACGAATATCGTCTGAGTTAGTAAAATTTACTGTAACTACGCCAGTTCTATTGTTCATACTGGCGACTTTACCGACTACCAATATGTGATAGCTAATGGAGATGGCTTAGATTTACCTTGGAATAGGAGTTGCTATTTTCCAGGCGGAAAAGGTAAAAGTCTATATTTTTTGTTTGCAGTGAGTTCGATAAAACCGGCCAACTCACCCTTCCATCCCAATGCGCTCCTAATGTCAGCAATAACCTGAGTCGCAATTTCCGATTCGGTCCTATCTCGACTATTACCCATATGATCACTCTTTCCCGTATTACCCATAATTTCCGAAATCTCCTTAGTAGTTATTGAGTGTGACTTATTACTCATCATCAACTTAATGATTTTGAACATGCCTCTGTCTGGTTTAAGTTGTGCTTTTTTGTCAAAGAAATAAACATCTCCTCTAGAGGTGTCGAATGATATCGTCCCATACTCAATTAAATTTGGTTTAACGAGCTCAACCCATTCCCTAGTTATTCTTAACTGCCTTGGGTTCTTTAGAGTGACAATTGCCTTAGATTCGACATAGCTAAATAGACAATCAACTATTCCCTCTTTAGCGAGTGCTTCAATAAATCGAATATCATCCCTACCACTGACAGCTAGTTCTAACTCCAGACCATTACCTGCACCAGCTATAAGTTGATCAATCAACTCACGATTATCCTGATATAGGCCACCTAGATCAATAACTGCTCCTTCACCTTTTTTTAGACCACTCAACTTCTTTAGAATGCTCAACTCTACGCTACCTATACTAGATAGCATTGTACGCAAACGCTGGTCCATATATATTAAATTCTGTCTACTTGTATACTTGAGTAATTCTACTACATCGATGGTGTAATATTGGTTTATGAAACTCGGCAGACCAACCAAATACAAGCACAAATTCGATCAAATAACCTATGATTTGCTATCAAAAGGTTACTCAAAAGAGGCGGTTGCTGGCCAAATCGGCATTTCTAAGCAGTGTTTTTATGAGTGGGTCCAGAAGTACAATCACTTTGGTGACGCCGTAGAGCGTGGTGAATCAGCTTCGCGCTTCTATTGGGAGAATGTGGGAATGAGAGGAACACTAGGAGAGCTCAAGGGCTTTAACGCATCCTCGTGGATGTTTAACATGAAGAATAGGTTTGGCTGGGCAGAGAAATCGGACCAAAATATCTCAGGACCACCTATTCAGTTCTTAGAGGTAAGTTTTGCTGATGCTATGGACTACTACGAAAAAAAGCGGAAACTACTAGCATCAACTAGAACTACGACCAATAAGCTGTTCAAGAATTCCTAATCTATTATCTATAACACCCATAGAAGCTAGTCTCTCGATAATTGCAGAGTTATCAACAGACAGTGAAATAGACTTTGCTATCTCTCTAAACCGACTGAGTTCAACTGAGTCAATTCTTTCAAGAATTGACTTGTACCTTTTTAGAACATCGAGAATCTCGTTTAGCGAGGTGCACTTAATACTATTATCTAATTCTCGAGCCAATAGTAAAACACCCACTCCAACCGCTTCTTGGTATGTATCTAGATGAGTATAAATACCACTCTCAAGAATTGTGATAATACTATCTAAGTCATTGAATGGAGCAGAACCATTGTGGGCAAAACATAAAAGCTCAATAGTTTGAGGACCTATCTCTACTAAAGTTCGATGATTCCCCATTGCCATAAAAGTGTCTTGGTTATTTAAATGAACAGATTCATGGCTAATTTGACCCACACGATCCATAACTATTTCGAGTCGCTCATTAGATGAATATTCTTCAGAAGCTATTGCCGCGACAGTATTTTCTAACCCGGATCTCAACATCACAGCAGATCGCCCAACCAGTCCAAACCTAGTGTGGGTATCTTCAAAATCTAAGTCGTTGCTATCAAGAATGAGACTATCAATGTTTGACCATGGCGATAACTCCTTCGATTTTGCCATCACATTTAAAAACAACTCGGAAAGACCTTGCAACTTCCCTTGAAAAAATGGGACTCTGTAGGTTTCTCCCGTATCTAGAGATTTAAACCACTGATATATCTTTCCATCACCTGCCCCCTGCTCGCCATCCATGGTATTATAGAACACTCCTTGATCTTTACGCGGACACTCTGTCTTTTCCCAACTATGTCTCTTAACTTCAGGGGGTAGCATTCTATCCATTATTTCCTGAACAGACATGTCAGATAACTTTGCTAAGTTTTCATAATAGTGTTTTTCCCGACCTTCAGCTCCTAATAATGTCCATTGCTTAACATCGTTCGGCCCTTTTGTAGCATCACCCATAGATTAAATATAACAGAGAAGATAGATATTCTCGGAATAGTTGCTACAATATAAGCTCCTCGTTTAGGGCTACCTTCAGCGGTCGTATCTCGAAAGGGGTATGGGTGACGCAAGTCATCACTCTAGCGGGGAGCTTATTGATTTCCCCGCCACGAGTTAGTGGAGGTGTGCATGTTGAAATCCTACCGTCCCGCAATATTTTTAGTGGTAGCTTTAATCCTAACGGCATTCACTTGGTACGAAATAAGACCTTCTTGGATTAAACATGACTGCTCGTGGATCAAAGAGGTTGAAGCGGGCGTACCAGCTAAACCATCGATGACCGAGGATGAATTACAAGCTAATAATATGTTGAGTACCTGTGATAAGCCAGTCGAACAACCTATCCAACCTGACATGACAGCGCTTGAAAGGCATAGGATAACAGTACTAAACGATGCTTACGACCGATGTCTAGAAAATAATAGAAAAATAGTTAGTGATTATGCGCAACCTAGGAATGCAGTACCTGAAAAGGTGAGCTGGAGAAAGTCAAACACGCATGAGTATGAATTTTGTCTCAGAGACAAAGGATTATGACCAGTCTTCTTGACCAACCGCTTCCATACCAAGATCCAAATATAATATTCCCTTTAATGATCTGCCTTGGTCCTGAGCCGGGACTAACATTCTACACATTCCCCAAACATCACCTAACACCAGAAAAAGAAGTTAGACAACTCTACGCAACCAAAATCAAAATGCTCGAGGACCTAGCAAAATTTCGAGAACTATCCCAACAGGAACAGAAAGAGCTAGCCGGTCTCAAACACAATTTACAATTTGACCCCAGAAACCGGAATGTCTGCTACGGCACCTTATTAGATACAAAATACGGAATCGAAGTAGCTACTAACCTAGACGAGGATCCTCTATCTACTTACCTAGACACTAATGAATATCTAGCAGATTGGCATATATGCTACCCCTTCGAATCAACCTGTACGGTAGATACACCAGAGATTCTAGATATCATTAGAAAGATAGTTGAGCGTAAGCGCACTCCAATGCGCAAGCCACACTACAGCGACTACCACTTTCACCCTGGGTACAAAGTAGAAATTCTCCCTGGTGATCATATTGCTGAAGATTCCAACATTTTGACAACTGGAGATCGATTAATCGTAGTGACCAGAGCCGTAGAAAATCCTACTTTTGCCAAATGGACAATTCGAGATTTACTAGGTATGTTCCGATTTCCATCAAATGATACCGTCGAAAATAGACTAAGAGAAACGATAAGTTCGCAAAATCGGAGCCTTTGCGTATACATGGGTTATGACAATCCACCTCAGAGCGGTTGTATGCTTACAACAATCTATCTAACCCCAGATTCAATGACATTTGCACAAGTTGGAACTATCACAATAAAAAAGCGTATTGAGAAACACTACGAAACGATAACAGAAAACCACACATTCGATAACCCAGAAGAAAGATATCGTACCAAAATAAGTAATATTACTCGTATAGTTGCCCAACTAGCAAAAAAAATTGGGATTAAAACAAAGCAATTTATTCGACAAGATGAGCTGGACTATCTTTTGGTACCTACTGTCCCCTCGCGCTTCATCGGACACCCATACTTTAACACGGTCGAAGAATATCTTGAGGGAAACGAACTCATATCAGACAAGCCATATATAAAAACAATACCACTAGGAGAAAAGTCATCATGATCAAACTTTTTAAAAAACGACCTGTTGTCGATTACAAAAAAGTAAAGGTTGTAGTTATAGCTACTAGCATAGTGGCCAACCTTGTTGCACTAGCATACCTTGCGTACTCTAA
>QEVC01000016.1 GCA_003576945.1 Candidatus Microgenomates bacterium | reverse complement strand
TAGGGAAACCAGAGAACCACTCCGAAGCCTCATGGGCACACCAGTTTTCATAAAAGAACCCTTCCTTCAGGATTCCAATATGTATCGCGACTTATTCAGTTTGGCCTGGACTAGATCATATTTAAAACCTCGGCGGAGCAAAAACTGGAGCAGTTTATCACGAGAAAGTGTGCGTTTTTTGGTAATTAGCTGTTCGAGCGAACGGGTCTCATCTATTTCTTTTAAAACCTGGTTGATTATTGACATATCCACCCCATGAGCGCGTAACTCAGAAATTAAATGACGTTTTGAGCGTGGACGGTTGTGGATGCGACTTTCGACAAACCACTGGGCGAAAGAAAGGTCGCTAAGATATCCCTGATCAGTTAGCTTGTTAATAATCCAATCGGTACTCGCAGCTTCGATGAGAGCGTATTTTTTGAGTCTATTGCGCACCTCAAACTCTGTACGTGGTCTGAAGGACAGAAAGTTGAGGATTTTGGCATAAGCCCAGTTTAGGTCATCAGTTTTTTTGAGTACCTGAACCTGCTCGTCGGTTAACTCCTTTCCTTTTTTGAGACCATTTTTAACCACTTCGTCTAGCGAAAGTGCAAAAGCGTACTTACCATCTAAGTACAGGTTGACCCGCCCTGGATTCTTTTTACCTGCAACGAGCCTACTTATCTGCGGCATCTTGAATTTTGATTTTATCCCAGATTTCTTTCTCGATCTTTTTCATGAGATCTGGCTTTTCTTCGAGGACAGTTTTGGTGGCCTCCCGACCCTGGGCGAGCATCTCGCCTTTGTATTTGAAGAAGCTGCCCGATTTCTCAATGATACCCTGCTCAACAGCGACATCTAGAACGCCGCCGGAGCGGCTAATACCGGTTGCAGTCATGTCAAACTCGGCGACCTTAAAGGGAGGACTCACTTTGTTCTTAACAATCTTGGCACGATGACGACTTCCAACAATCGCTTCGCCTTCAGTAATATTGCCAATTTTTCGCATATCGATTCTTACACTAGCGTAGAACTTGAGGGCTTGGCCACCAGTAGTTGTTTCAGGATTACCAAACATGACACCAATTTTTTGCCTGAGCTGATTGGTAAAGATCATAACAGCCTTACTCTTACTAATAACGCCAGTCAACTTGCGAAGAGCCTGACTCATAAGACGAGCCTGCATACCCATCACGGCATCGCCCATCTCCCCTTCGATTTCGGCTTTGGGGACGAGAGCGGCAACGGAATCAACGACTACCACGTCGACGGCACCAGAACGGATTAGGGTCTCGGCAATTTCGAGGGCTTGTTCACCAGTGTCGGGCTGACTAATTAAGAGCTCGTCCAAGTTGACGCCTAGCGCTTTGGCACGAGCTGGGTCGAGCGCATGCTCGGCATCGATAAAGGCGGCAGTGCCACCCTTCTTCTGGGCTTCGGCGATAACGTGGAGACAGACAGTAGTTTTGCCTGAAGCTTCGGGACCATAAATCTCAGTGATGCGGCCGCGAGGAAAGCCCCCAATACCTAGAGCGAGATCGAGCGCCATCGCAGAGGTCGGAATACTCTCGATATCCATATGATGGGAGGTTCCTAACTTCATGATGGAACCAGCGCCAAATTGCTTATCAATCTGCTCCATGGCCACTTTAATTGCCTGAAGTTTTTCAGATTGAAGACTACTTTTAGGGCTATCATTAACACTCGTGGCCTTGGCCATAATTACTCCTTTGGGCAGAAATAAATATCTATGCTTCACTATGACCCAAAACACACCCGAATGTCAAGAGATGCTTAAAAACAGAGATGGCTACGCAAAAAGTACTTAGGCTTAACGCTTTGGAGATTGTTTGGCGCGGCGGGCTTTGCCACCTGTACCAACTTTGCGACGTTCTTTAGCGCGAGGATCACGAGTTAAGAGACCTGCACCTTTGAGTACGGCGCGGAATTTGTCTGTATCATATTTGGTTAGCGCGCGAGCGATACCGTGGACGAGTGCATCCAACTGTGATTGTGTACCACCGCCTACAACCTTAACTGAGGCAGACATTTTGGTTAAAGTTTCGGTTACGATAAAGGGAATTCGGTATTGGCTTTTTTCCGCATTGCCCCCGAAATAAACTTCGGCTGACTTATCGTTAACGAGGAGCTGAACACCGTCGTGTCCTGGGACAGAAGACTTGGTATAGAGGCGGACGCGAGCTATGGCAGTTTTCCTGCGACCAACAGCGTAGGTGTAATCAGTTTTTTTCATTTGGACTCCTTGTTAAACTGTGACTGATGAGGATGAGCGTCCCCTTTATATGCTTTAAGGCGGCGAAGTCTGGGATCATGTAGTTTGTTGTGAGGAATCATACCTGAGACTGCGTGCTCAATGACTTTGCGGCTATCACGGGCTAGTTGCTCACCAACAGAGGTCTGGCGAAAACCACCAGGAAAACCAGAATGGCGATAATAGAATTTGTCAGTTAACTTAGCACCTGTGACTTTAATTTTGTCAGTGTTTATCACGACGACAAAATCACCACTATCAATGTTGGTTGAATAAGTAGCTTTGTGTTTGCCAAGAAGTAACTTAGAAATTTGGGTGCTAAGTCTGCCCAGAGTGGCGCCATTTGCATCGAGGAGATGCCAAGCTCTTACGACGTCATTGACTTTACTAGGAAGTGTTTTCATTTATCCCCCCTCTTACCTGCGCGACTTGGAGCAAGTTTAACAGTGTTTGCCTTGGCATTTTTCACAACTTTGGCGACTACAGCTTTATTTTCTTTCTTAGGCTTAGCAATAATTGCTTCTTTAACTTCTTTTTCTGTTTCTTTTTTGGGAGCGGTCACATCTTTTTGTTTGGTTAGACTCCAAATCACCATAGTGGCATTGTCTCCTCGCCTAGTGCCATATCGGACGATTTTGGTATAACCACCGACGATATCCTTATAACGAGGTGCAATGTCGTGAACGAGTTTGGAAACGAGAGTATTGTCACCCAAAAAGGCGTGGATTTCTCTGATCTTTGCAACTGTTCCAATCTTGGCTTTTGTAAGTAACTTTTCGAAGATTGGACGAGTAGCTGCTGCCTTGGTGGTCGTTGTAGTGATCTTCTCTTTTTGAATCATGCTACGAACAAGACTTTTAAACAGAGCCTTGCGAGCTTGCGAGTCGCGAGAGAGATGGTAGTTGGATGTGTGTTTTTTCATAATTATTTAGTACGAGTTAGCCCTTTTACGCTTAAGGCCTCATCAATTAAACCGAAGGATTTTTCGCCGAGATTTTTGACGTTCTTTAAATCCTTGTCGGTAGCACGAGCTAGATCAGCGGCGGTGTTTAAACCTGCATTTTTTAGCGCGTTTGCGACGCGAGTAGGAAGGCCGAGATCATCTGTTGAAACAGCGCTTAACATACTTGTTGCACCGCTTACATCACCATCGCTCACTGGAGCGGGCGAGACAATTTGAGTAAAGGCGGCAACGAGGACACTAGCGGCATCGATTACTGCTTGGCGAGGTGAAAGTGAGCCATTGGTAATTACTTCGATAACAAGTTTATCGAAATCGGTGCGACGACCAACACGAGTAGATTCGACATGGTAACTAACTCTTTCGACTGGTGAGTAGATCGCGTCGAGAACGAGTACCCCCAGAGTCTCAGTTGGACGCTCGTCGGCGGGTGAGTAGCCATAGCCAGATTGAATTGTGAGTTCAAGATCTAATTTGCTACCTGCCGCAAGGTTGGCAATAACAACGTCGGGACTAACAATTGAAACATTAGCTGGGGTATTGATATCACTTGCTTTAACTACTTTTGGACCTTTGACTGATAGAGTGGCGGTCGTTACCTCGTCACCAGCATAGGCAACCTTAACTGATTTGAGGTTGAGCATGAGATCAATCATGTCCTCACTCATTCCGGCTAGTGTTGAGAATTTGTGACTAACACCAGCGACTTTGACAGAAGTGATGGCAGCACCCTTAAAGCTCGAGAGTAGTACACGACGAAGAGAGTTGCCCAAGGTGTGACCAAAACCGTTTTCGAGTGGTTCAACTGAAAAAATACCTTTTTTGGCTGACTCTTCAATTGAGTTAAGCTGAAAATTCATTGCTTTCATAACGAGGTACCCCCTTTTTAGCGACTATAAAATTCGACGATTAATTGTTCGTTGATAACTTCAGAGATATCTGACCGTACTGGCATACGGAGCACTTTACCCACGCTGGCTTTCTTGTCTAACCAAGCGGGTAATTTGACGTCTTTTTCCTCTTGCATGGCCTTGACTGCAGGTATGGCTAAGCCAGTTGCAGAAAGAGTAACAACGTCCTCAACATTGACGCGATAGGAAGGAATAGAGAGTTTGCGACCATTAACTAATGCGTTGCCGTGGGAAACAATTTGGCGAGCAGCTCTCCTAGTTGGAGCCAAGTGCAATCTATAGATGACGTTGTCTAATCGACGCTCAAGGAGTGAGAGCATAGCTTCACCGGTAGCTTCGGAACTTTTGGTTGCAACTTCGTAGTATTTGGAGAACTGGCGTTCTAGAACACCATAGATAGCCTTAACTTTTTGCTTCTCAGCGAGCTGAATGCCATAATCTGACATTTTGCCACGACCTTTTTTGCCGTGTTGACCAGGAGGAGTTTGCAAACGACGCTCTAGTGATTTTGGGTTGGTTTTTAAACCCAAATCGACGCCGAGGCGGCGAGCAGTTTTGTTGCGTGGACCAGTGTAGCGTGCCATTTGTTTTTAGTTATAAGTACCTAGTACTTAGTACCTTATTTAATTAGTAATTTATAATTTAACCGTGTCGTGGTTTTTTGGCACGTGTTCCATTGTGTGGAACAGGTGTTACATCGTGAAGCTCGGTAACTTTGATGCCAGCGCTTCTAAAAACACGAAGTGCGGCGTCGCGTCCTGGGCCTGGACCCTTAATGTAGACTGCGGCACTCCGCAGCCCCTTGCCCTTGGCGACGTCTAGAGCAGCTTGAACTGCTTGAGTTGCTGCAAATGGGGTGGATTTACGGGCGCCCTTGAAACCAACTTTGCCAGTTGAGCTCCAAGTTATGGTATTGCCAGAGCCATCAGTGATGGTGATAAGCGTATTATTAAAAGTTGCCACAACATAGATGCGGCCGTCTGTAATTGTTGTTTTATTTGCTGCAACTGCCATATTGTTTAGTTGTAAGTACTTAGTACCTAGCTCCTAATAAAATTTGTTTAATTATTTTTTGGCTGCCTCTAATTTGGCGGCATCTTCTTTCTTCATCGCACCGATAGTCTTTCGCTTACCCCTTAGTGTACGACCGTTGGTGCGGGTGCGTTGACCACGAACAGGAAGACCGGCGATATGTCTACTCCCACGGTAACTACTAATGCGTTTAAGACGTTGAACGTTTTCGCGAATTTCTTTCCTGAGATCACCCTCAACCTTAACTCCTTCGAGGAGTTTTTGAAGTTTGGCAACTTCCTGAGCAGTTAGATCTTTGGCCCTGGTATCTGGGTTAATCTTGGCATTTTTGAGTAGCTCCATGGAAATCTTGGGACCGATGCCGTAAATATAGGTAAGAGCTACCTCAACGCGTTTATTTTCAGGAAGATCAATACCAACTAGACGAAGCATAAAACAATTATCCTTGTTTTTGTTTGTGACGAGGATTGTCACAGGTAATAAATAAGACGCCCTTGCGACGAACAAATTTGCATTTAAGACAGCGTTTTTTTAGTGAACTTTGAACTTTCATATGTTATTTGACCTCTTCGGTTGCGACTGGCATTTGCTGCCCTTCACGAACTCGATAAGTAATCCGCCCTTTGGACGTGTCATAGGGCGTCATCTCAACTTTAACTTTATCACCAGGCATAATGCTAATGCGAAACATCCGCATTTTGCCTGATAAGTGAGCCAAGATTTCTACACCACCCTCCAAAGTAACTCTAAACATCGTGTTGGGGAGTGCCATTGTGACAGTACCCAGATGTTCAGTGACGTTAGCTTTGGCCATAAAGCGAATTGTACCAGATTACGTAATCTGAAACAATGTTGGTGTGGTTAGAATGGAACAACCGTCATCTGTGACAACGACGGTTTCTTCATGCACGGCCGCCATTTTACCATCTTTCGTGCTGATAGTCCAGTTATCGTCTTCCATAACGAGGGAAGGCTTCCCCTCGACGTAAATAATCTCGATGGCGAGAGTTGAACCCACTTGGATAAGCGGCGTTTTTTCCTTTGGACTAACAATAACATTGCTGATCATTGGCTCTTCGTGGAGCTCTCTGCCAACGCCGTGTCCGGTTAGTTCTTTGGTACAACTGTAGCCATATTTTTTGACAGTTGTATCCATGGCGGCGGAAATATCGCCAATGTAATTGCCTGGTTTTACCGCGGAAATTGCGTTTTTGAGCCCCTCCATTCCAGCCTTAAGAAATCTGATCTGAGCTGGACTAGCAGTACCGACAACTTTGGTAAAAGCGGCGTCGGTATGATACCCCTTGTAGTAGACACCAACGTCAACGGTTACGAGATCACCACTTTTGAGGGGAGTGGTTGAAGTGGGAATGCCGTGAACAACACCATCATTAAGGTTAATGCAAGTCGCCCAAGAATATCCCGGAACTTTGGTAAAACTAAGCTCGGCTCCTTCGGCTTTGATTAATTTGCGGGCACGAGATTCGATTTCGCTTGGACTTATGCCGACCTGGGTATATTCGTAGAGAGCAGCGCGGACGCGACCCAACATAGCTCCCCCGGTTGTCATGGCAGAGATCTTGTTCATGTGGATAAATGCGACATTATGTCCTGATGAATGGCCTCGATTTCGCGCTCACCATCAACTTCAATTAAGTTGCCCTTTTGACGGTAAAACTCGATGACGGGCTCGGTGTAATCATGAAAGAGTTGAATACGCTTTCTTATAGCCATGAGAGTATTGTCTTCGCGAACACCTTCATCAGCTCGACCACTTAAACGCCATAATGCCTCTTTGTCAGAAACTTTTAAATACACGACTTTATCTACACCATTGCTAAATTGTTCAGCTTGGATGGCAGTTCGAGGAAAACCATCGAGAATGTATCCTTTTGAATACTCTGGCTTACTAAGATATTCTTCAATAATGGGGATAACCTTGTCATCAGAAACGAGGAATCCAGCATTTAAGGTTTCTTTCATGTAGCGACCTAAGGGAGTTTTCTCCTTAGCCATTTCGCGGAAAATGTGGCCACTACTTAGATACTCAATTCCGAGCTTTTCTTTGAGTAAATTGCCCTGTGTTGATTTCCCTGAACCTTGAATGCCAATTAAGATTAATTTCATAAGTCTCCTTCTTGTTGTGTTTATTTATTTAACAAAACTATCATAACTACGAGTAACTGAGTAAGTTTGCATTTTCCGGTAAGTCTCCAAAACCACTGAAACGACGATTAAGAGACTGGTGCCGCCAATGGTGATGGTCTGAATCCCGGTCATCCCTGAAACGATGCTCGGAAGGACGGCGATCAGACCCAAAAAGACGGCGCCTGGAAGAGTGGTGCGACTAACAATCCGACGAAGATATGCTGTAGTGTGAGTCCCTGGTCGAATACCGGGAATGTAGCCGCCATTTTTTTTGAGGTTATCGCTTATTTTATCAGCGTCAAAAACGACGGCAGTATAGAAATAGGTAAAGGCGACAACTAAAGTAAAATAGATTGCATTATAGGCAAAAGAGGTTGGGGTAAAGCTTGCGGCAAAGCTTGAGGCAGCGGAGGCTAGGGTTGTATTTGGCAGCCTAGTTAAGAGTTGTGCAATCATTGAAGGTGCGAGAACGAGCGCGATCGCGAAAATGATTGGGATAACTCCGGCGTTGTTGAGCTTGATGGGAAGGTAGGATGAACTAACACCAACATTGCCACCCCTAATACGCCTAGCGTACTGAATGGTAACTTGTCTTTTAGCCTCGTCCACCGTTACTACGGCATAAATGATGGCAATACCAAGGGCGACGATGAGACCAAGGTTCCAGGGGTTAATGGTAGAGAGCGTGGCTGAGGTCTGAAAAAGTGTAACGGGAAGACGACCGACGATACCCGCAAAAATAAGAAGAGAAATACCATTACCGATGCCATACTCGGTAAGGTTTTCCCCCAACCACATAAGAAGCATGCTGCCGGCAGCCATGGAAAGCAAAAGGGCGATTAAGGCGAGGGGCGAGTCGAGAGTCACAAGTTTACCGGACTGAAGCACCATATACATAGCTCCGGCCTGCAATAGAGAAAGAGGGACAGCAATCATGCGGGTATATTGGTTGATTACCTCACTACCCGACTCACCCTCCTTTTGAAGCGCTTCGAGTTTGGGGATCACCATGGTTAAGAGTTGCATAATAATGCTCGCGTTAATGTAGGGGTTAAGCCCGAGCGCGAGAATTGAAAAGTTGGCGAGGGTACCACCAGAAAAGATATCTAAGAGTGAAAGCAACTGGTTGCTGGCAAAGACATTCTTAATCGCGGTAACATCGACCCCAGGAACGGGGATTAGAGTAATAACTCTAAAAAGTGTCAGAATGAGAATAGTTATGAGTAACCTGCCTTTGAGTTCGCGGCTGCCTTTTATGGTGTTTATGAGTTCACTGAGTTTTGACACCGTAACTCCCACCTGCTTTCTCTATAGCTTTAACTGCCGTGCTCGTGGCAGGAACGTGCACGGTTAGTTTCTTAGATAGGGTACCAGAACCTACGATACGAACCATGGTTTTGACGCCCTCACTCTTGCCGATTAAACCAGCAGTGCGAAGGGAGTCAAGGTTGATAACGGTTCCAGTTTTAAATTTGTTTAAATCACTAAGTGAGATGGTGTAGCGCTTTGAAAGGCCGCCAAACCTGGATTTTCCACGAATAAAAGGAAGGCGCTTGAACCAAACCCAAGAGCTACCAGTAAAACTTAGTCGAACACTGCCGCGCGACTTCTGCCCTTTTTGACCACGACTACTAGTGTGGCCACCTTTGCCAGATCCATATCCCTGGCCGAGTCGCTTTTTACCGGCTTCTTTTACTTTGAGACGAGAATGGAGTTTCATTTGTGTGGTTCCTTTAAGACTACATTACTTTTGTTGCCGCCCTGACCTAGCGCTCTTTTTCGCTCAACAGTTGCTTTCATGGTCCTTAAGGCGCGATAAGTCGCTACAACGTTGCTAACTTTGTTGCTGGTCCCGAGTGATTTGGCAACGACGTCGCGAACGCCGGATAATTCGAGAACGGCGCGCACACTACCACCAGCGATGACACCAGTACCAGCAGGAGCGGGCTTAATCATAAGACGTGCTGCGCCATACTTAATAGTCATTTCGTGAGGAAGGGTACGACTATCAACAAGCGGGACGTTAATTAAGGTTTTTTTACCACGGCGAACACCTTTTTTGATGGCGCTACTCACATCTTTAGCTTTGCCGAGTGCGATACCGACACGACCTTTACGATCGCCAACAACAACTAGTGCGCTAAAGCCCATTTTGTTGCCACCCTTGGTTTTCTTAGAAACACGAGAAATGCGAATGACTTTTTCGTCAAATTCCTGGGGAACCTTAGGAGTGTTTTGACGATGACTGTTATTTTGATTCATGAAATCCTCTTCCTTTTAAAACTTAAGACCACCCTCGCGGGCAGCAATGGCTAATGCACGGATTCGACCATGATAGCGGTAGCTACCACGATCAAAGACTATTGTGGTTGCTTTAATTTTGCTAGCTGCTTCTGCAATTTTAGCACCAACAGCCTTGGCTTTATCAGTTTTAGTGCCAGTTAGGCCAATGTCGGAGGCGGCAGCTACGGTTACATGCTTGGTATCATCAATGATTTGAGCCCAGATGTGAGCATCACTTCGATAGACACTGAGCCTGAGTCTGTCTGCGCCACGCTTTAGTGTAGCGCGGACACGAGCGGCACGACGTTTGTTATTTGATTGCATTTTCATAATTTAAACCTTTACGCTGATCCCGCTGCTTTGGCTGCTTTACCAGCTTTCTTGCGAACAATCTCACCTTGATAACGAACACCTTTACCCTTGTAGGGTTCGGGTTTGCGGAATTCTCTGATTTTGGCGGCGACTTCACCAACCTGTTGGCGATCAATACCACTTATCTTAATAAGATTTGTGTTTTCAACAGCGATAGTAATACCAACTGGTGCATTAAACTCAATTTCGTGTGAGAATCCAAGCGAAAGAACCAGGGTAGATCCTTGCATGCGGGCACGGTAACCAGTACCGACTAGTTCGAGATTTTTGGTAAAACCAGAAGTTGTACCAGTTATATGATTGGCGATAATTGCACGAGTTACACCATGAAGCGCACGATACATCTTTTCTTCGGTGGCACGAGTAATAACTAAGGTAGAACCTTCGAGAGTTGCAGTAATTCCAGAAGGAATAGTGTGGGTTAGAACACCCTTGGGACCAGTTACAGTTAAGAGACTACCAGCTTGAGTGATGGTGACTCCTTGGGGTATGGTGATTGGGGCGCGGCCGATTTTTGACATATATTACCAGAGTTCGGCTAGAACCTCTCCTCCTAATTTATTCTTTTTAGCGTCTGAGTCTGTCATAACACCACGACTAGTGCTAATGATTTTTAGACCATAGCCTGACAAGGTTCTTTTTAGATCTGTCGCATGAGTGTAAATACGAACGCCAGGTTTGCTAATTTTTTTAATATGCAGAATTGCTGGAGTGCCACCAATATACTTGAGTGTCACTTTGAAAACTGGGAAGCTCCCACTTTCTTCTTTTTCAAATTTGGCGATGTAGTTTTCGCGCTGCATTAGACTTAGAACAGCGTTATTCATCTTGGTATATGGCACCACCACGCTAGGCTTCTTAACAGCTTGTGCATTCTTGAGTCGAATAAGTGTGTCGGCGAGTGTATCACTGTGCATATTTATTTACCAACTTGCTTTGGTAACTCCTGGTAGATTGCCTTTAAGAGCTTGTTCGCGGAAACAAAGACGACACATGCCGAATTGGCGAATATAAGATTTTGGTCGACCACATAGCTTGCAGCGATTATGAGTGCGACTGCTAAACTTTGGTTTACTTTGACTTTTTATAACTGCTGATCGACTTGCCATATGTGTTAGTTGGTTTCCTTTTTAGCGAATGGCATTCCAATCGCTGTTAGTAATTCTCTTGCGTGTGCGTCTGACTTGGTACTCGTCACAATGACAATTTCCATGCCGTGCACTTTTTCGACTTTGGCATAATCAATCTCGGGGAAGATGATTTGTTCGGTTAAGCCAAGAGTATAATTCCCGGAACCGTCAAAGCCAGTAGTCTTAACTCCGCGAAAGTCTTTAACTTGCGGAAGCACTATTCTACACAATTTATCGAGGAAATCAAACATTTTGCCCGCACGGAGGGTAACACTGACGCCAACAGGGTCCCCCGCTCTAATTTTAAATCCAGCGATTGACTTTTTGGCACCGGCTATTTTGGGTGTCTGGCCAGTAATGCTGGCGAGTTCGGTAAAGGCGGTTTTAACGTCTTTGTCGGAACTATCAGATTTGCGAATACCAACATTGACAATAACTTTTTGAAGATGAGGGATGGCATGAGCATTGGTTATCCCGAGGGCACGTCCGAGCTCGGGGCGAATGGTTTGTTCAAATCTTGTTTTTAGGTTTGAGTCAATCTGACTTGTCATATACTTTTTCCAGTTTTTTTGCTAATACGGACTGTCTTGTTATTATCTCTTTTAAGGCCGATACGAATTGCCTTGCCATCTTCGGTGAGAGCAATTTTGGCAAAGGAGATTGCCCGCTCAATGCTTTTCATACCACCAGCAGAGTTTTGAGTTGGCTTGATATGACGCTTATAGAGCGCAACACCTTCAACAATGGCAGTCCCTGCATTCTGGTTGATTTTGGTAATCTTACCAGACTTACCTTTGTCACGGCCGGCAGTGACGAGAACGATGTCACCCTTCTTGAATTTTTTTGTACTCATACTACCTCCGGTGCGAGTGATGCGATTTTATTATATCCACGTTCTTTAACTTCTCTGGCAATAGGGCCAAAAACACGAGAGGCAATAGGATCTTTGGTTTTTGGATCAATAATGACGCCAGCATTATCATCAAAACGAACATAGCTACCGTCTGCGCGACGAGTTTCTTTGCGTGTTCTAACAATAACGACTTTGACTTTCTCACTATCTTTGACGTAGCCATTAGGATCTGCTTGGTCGACTACGGCGGTCACCATATCACCAATGTAGCCAAAGCGACGGGTAGAGCCACCGTGAATATGAATAACGCGGAGACGTTTTGCGCCACTGTTATCGGCTGGGATTAGAACTGAACGTAGTTGTATCATAGGTTTATTTTTTAAATACCTCTGTGATATAAAATCGCTTGCGAGCAGAAAGTGGACGAGTTTCCTGAATCGTCACAGCCTGACCCACTTTGGCGTCTTTATCGTTTTGTACCAAATATTTCTTACTGCGCTTAACAGTTTTCTTGTATAGTGGGTGTTTCCATGATGACTCTACCAGTACTACAGCGCTGGTTTTGTCGATAGTGGAGACAACGACCCCCGTAAATTGCTTCATGATTGTTCCTTTACTATTTTAGCTAGAGTGAGTGACGATAGAAGTTGGGCAATGCTCCTACGAATATTTCTTGCTGCGCGAAGATTTTTGACTTCGCCACGCGAAGCGTCTAGCTTCATTTTTTGCAACTCTAGTTTAAAAGCGCGAACCTGAGACATAATGCTAGTCTCGCCCTTTTTGATAATTTCTTGTAAGGCTTGTTTTTTCATATGTTTTAGATCTCTCCCCTTACTACAAAGCGGGTGGTGACGGGTAATTTAGAAGAAGCCTTGCGAAAAGCTTCTTTAGCGGTTGCTGCACCCACTCCACCGAGCTCAAAAAGTACGGTGCCTGCAAGAACAACGCTCGTGTAGTGGCTAATATCACCCTTGCCTGAGCCCATTTTGGAGCCGGCTGCCTTACCTGTGAGAGGTTTGTGTGGGAAAACTCTAAGCCATAGCTTACCACCACGCTTAGTGTGATGAGTAATTGTACGACGAGCAGCTTCGAGCTGGGCTGAGGTAATCCAGGAATTTTCAAGAACTTTGAGGCCAAAATCACCAAAAGCAACTGTCACGCCACGAGAAGCGACGCCGGACATCATGCCACGAAATTCCTTGCGATATTTACGACGAGCTGGCTGCATCATAGTGTAGCTTCTCCTTTGTAAATCCAGACCTTAATGCCTACGTAGCCAGACCTTGTGAGCGCTGGAACTTCAGCATAATCGATGTCGGAACGAAGAGTTTGAGTAGGAATACTACCAAAAGCATACTTCTCAGTACGACCAATCTCAGCACCACCAACGCGGCCTGAAAGTTGGAACTTAATACCCTTGGCTCCCGCTGACATGACGCGCTCTTGGGCGGAGCTAATAGCACGACGATGAGGATAGCGCTTGATAAGTTGGTCAACGATGCGCTCAGCAACTAATTTGGCTGAGAGGTCAGGATTTTTAACTTCTTTGATATCGAGTTGGAACTTAAGGGAGGAATTGGCGCCAATGGTTTTTAGGTATTTTTCAATTTCTTTTTTTAGAATCTCTAGATTACTACCACCGCGTCCAATTACAATACCAGGCCTGGCAGCGTTGACAATCACGCGCATAATGTTAATTGAGCGTTCAATTTCGACACTAGCAATCCCAGCAAGATGAAGCTTCTTCATGACGAACTCTTTTAGTTTGATGTCTTGTAAGACAAGAGTCTGATACTCCTTCTTAGAAGCAAACCAAACAGAAGAGGGTTTGTAGAGGACCCCTAGGCGGAAACCTAGTGGATTAACTTTTTGTCCCATTTTTCTCCTTGAGTACGACACGAATATGACTCGTGCGCTTCATAATGTGATGTGCTTGACCGCGCGAGACGGCTCGAAAACGCTTAATAGTAAAACCAGTTTGGACGTCAATTTCGGCAAAGACGAGAGCTTCTGGCTTAATGCCGAAGTTGGTCTTGGCGTTACTGACGGCGGTATGAATTGCCTTATACAAAGGTTGCGCGGCAGCTTTTTTGGTGAATTTGAGGTACTGCAGCGCTTCAACCGGAGCAAGAGTACGCACGGCGTCTGCAACAAGGCGGAGCTTGCGAGGACTCATTCGAATGTATTTTTGCACTGTTTTCATATATTTTTATGTCTTACTTAGTGTACGTTTAACAATCTTACCGTGACCACGGAAGGTGCGAGTTGGCGAGAATTCACCGAGCTTGTGTCCGACCATTTCTTCACTAACAAAGACCTCTTTAAAGACTTTGCCGTTGTGGACGAGAAAAGTGTGGCCAACAAACTCAGGAGGAATACTGCTGGCGCGAGCCCAAGTTTTAATAGGGGCCTTAACTCCAGCACTCACTTTGGCTAGCACCTTGGCGAGTAGCTTTTGGTCTACGAATGGACCTTTGGCACTACTTCTACTCATTTTATTTTGCTCTCCTGTCTTTGACTATATATTTATTACTATATTTGTATTTACCCCGGGTTTTCTTGCCGAGTGCTGGTTTACCCCAAGGAGTCTTGGGTCCTGGCATACCAATACCAGAACGGCCTTCTCCACCACCATGTGGGTGACTGCCTGGATGCTGGGCAACACCACGCACAGATGGACGCCAGCCCATGTGTCTACGACGTCCTGCTTTACCAATCTGACGATTTTTGTGATCCAGATTAGAGACCTGGCCGATTGTAGCAAAACAATCCTCTTTTAACAAGCGAATCTCGCCTGAAGGAAGCTTGATTGTGACCACTCCACCCTCTTTAGACTGAATAAGCGCAGCGGTTCCGGCAGCACGGGCCATTTGAGCACCTGCCCCAGCCTTGAGTTCGATGTTGTGGATAGGCATTCCAATTGGAATTTTTTTGAGTGGAAGGCTGTTGCCAACCTTTGGCTCTGCAGTCTCACCGGCAGTGACGGTCATATCAACTTCTAGACCATCGGGAGCTAGAATGTAGCGTTTTTCACCATCACGATACTGCAGTAGGGCAATTGTGGCGCTCCTGTTTGGATCGTATTCAAGTGACATTACGCGAGCGTCAATACCAGTCTTGTTGCGCTTAAAGTCAATGACACGGAAGCGACGTTTGGCGGCGCCACCACGATGACGAGTGGTAATGTGTCCGTGAGCGTTGCGACCACTATTCTTTTTGACGATTTGAGTAAGTGACTTTTCTGGTTTACTAGTAGTTAAGTTTTTAACAACAGACAACTTGTGTCTGACACCACTACTGGTGGGTTTAGATTGTTTTAACATAGTTATTTACTTTCCTTAAATTCAAAAAGGCTTATTGATTCTCCTTTTTTAAGGTAAACTGTCGCGTACTTAACGAGACTGTCATTGGTGGTAGTTCTCCTAGTATTGCTGCGTTTACCTGGAACATGAGTAGTTCGAGTGGTGACTCGCAGAACATGAACGTTAAAGGTTTTGGTGACCATCTCTTTAATCTGTGACTTGGTGGCAGAGAATAATACTTGAAAAGTAAAGCCAGAGTTACTGGTCACTGCCATAGTCTTTTCTGTGAGATGGGGTTTGATTAAGATGTTAGTCATTTGAAACCTCTTTCGAAATTGGTTTTTGGGTACGAGCAACTAGAGAGTCGTAAGCACTTTTGGTAGTAACTATGTGATCGTTGGCGATAAGGTCGTAGGCATTAATTAAGGAGGCACGCTTGATGGTAACTCCTTGGAGAGAGCGGACCATGCGGAACAATAAGGGTTGCGCATTTTTAGTAATAACGAGAACTTTGTTTTTGGGGTGCCCGGCAACTGTGGCAAGAAGTGTCGCGGCAGTACTAGTTTTGCCGGTAGCTTTTTTTAAGTCGGTAAGGCCGGAAACTGATTTTTCATCAAACTTGGCTAGGATGGCACTGGCGAGAGAGCGACGACGCATTGCCTTGCTTAGACGGAGATTCTCAGGCCTAACACTCTTTGGTCCGTGCGCGATACCACCACCAACAAAGACTGGAGCATACTTAGCACCGTGCCGAGCATTACCAGTTCCCTTTTGGCGATAGATTTTCTTGGTGCTACCATTTACTTCACCTCGAGTTTTAACACTGCTCGTTCCCTGATGAGAGTTGCTCTCGTAAACTCGGAGAGCCTGAGCTAAGAGTGCGGGACTCCTCTTACCGAACACCTTGAGATCTAATTCCCAAGAGTCTTTTGGCTTACCACTAATTGAGTAGACATTTATTTTCATACAGTCTCACTTTCTACGGGTGCACTCGCTTTGGATTCTACAACCTTATTTTGTTTGGTTAGCGTGACAACTGGGAAGCTAGCGGGAGCGTCCGCGCGTTTCACGAGCTTGACGAGGTTGCCAACTGATCCAGGAACACTACCGGCAACGAAGAGGAGTTTGGAGTCTGATTTATAGGCAACGATAATGGTATTTTTAATGGTAACAGCGTCGTTACCCATGCGACCGGACATTTTCTTGCCCTTGTAGACACGACCGGGAGTAGTACCTTGGCCAATTGAGCCAGCGCGACGCAATCGATCAGATTGGCCGTGGGTACGTGGTCCACCAGCAAAGTTCCAGCGCTTAACAACACCGGCGATTCCTTTACCTTTACTAGTGCCAGTTACATCAACGGTTGTACCAGGCTTAACTACGTCATCAAAATTGACCTCTGTGCCAATTTCTTGAGCAGAGAGATCTTCGATTTCACGGACGTACTTGCCTTTGGTTTTAGATTTCTTAAGATGACCAGCTAGAGATTTGGTGGCTTTTTTGGTGGTTTCACCAAAAATTACCTGAGTACTGGCATAACCATCTTTTTCAACAGTTTTTTGATGTATAACTGTCATCGGTAGAACTTCGAGAATGGTAACACTTTTGCGCGTGCCATCCACGTAACTTTCAGTCATTCCGAGTTTTTTGGCGTAAATAGTGTTAGTCATATTGTCCTATAATTACATCTTAACTTCGATACCGACACCAGCGGGAAGCTCGAGATGCATGAGCGCATCAATTGTTTTGCCAGTTGGCTTTTCGATATCAATTAATCTTTTGTGAGTTAGGATCTGGAAGTGATCACGTGCATTCTTGTCGACGTGAGGACTAGTTAAAACAGTCATAAGTTTGCGGCGAGTAGGAAGAGGTACGGGACCGATTACACGAGCACCTGTTGAGATGGCAGTGTCAACGATCTTGGCGGCAGCCTCGTCAATGACGCGGTGGTCGAAAGATTTTAGTTTGACTCTGATTCGATTAGCTGTCATTGACCTTTTTTCCCTTTCTATATTAATTAAAGTTTTTGCGTCCCGCCAGTAGGCGGGACGCTTTTGTTCTATGAGGTTGACTCATGAACAATACTTGGTTAACTAATTGACTTTATTTAACGATCTTGGTGATAACACCAGCTCCGACGGTCTTGCCACCTTCACGGATAGCAAAGTTAAGACCTTCTTCCATAGCGACGGGAACGATCAAGGTGACCGTCATTTTAGCATTGTCGCCAGGCATAACCATTTCGACGCCTTCGGGGAGTTTGATCTCACCGGTCACATCAGTGGTACGAAGGTAGAACTGAGGTTTGTAGCCGCCGAAGAATGGAGTGTGACGACCGCCTTCTTCTTTGGTTAGAACGTAAACTTCAGCTTCGAAATCGGTGTGGGGCTTAATACTGCCTGGTTTGGCAATAACTTGACCGCGCTCAATGTCGTCTTTTTCAATACCTCGGAGTAAGATGCCGACGTTATCGCCAGCTTGACCTTCTTCGAGTTGTTTTCTAAACATTTCGACACCAGTGATGACAGTTTTTTTGTCATGACCCATACCAACGATTTCCATTTCTTCGCCGACTTTGACGATACCCCGATCAATCTTACCGGTTGCGACTGTGCCGCGACCCTTGATTGAGAAGACGTCTTCGACTGGCATAAGGAATGGCTTGTCGAGTGGACGAGTGGGGGTTGGAATATATTCGTCAACTTTGGCCATGAGCTCTTCGATCTTGGCTTCGTAGGCAGCGTCGCCTTCGAGGGCCTTGAGAGCTGAGACGCGGATGATGGGAACTTCGTCACCTGGATAGTGGTACTTGGTTAAGAGGTCACGAATTTCCATTTCGACGAGGTCGAGGAGTTCGGGATCGTCAACCATGTCGCACTTGTTAAGAGCAACGACTAGCTTAGGAACGTTGACTTGATGAGCTAAGAGAATGTGCTCGCGAGTCTGAGGCATGGGACCGTCGGTAGCAGCAACCACGAGGATAGCGCCATCCATTTGAGCGGCACCAGTAATCATGTTCTTAATGTAGTCAGCGTGACCAGGGGCGTCGATGTGAGCGTAGTGACGGTTAGTGGTTTCGTATTCTTGGTGACTAAGGTTGATGGTAACACCACGTTGCTTTTCTTCGGGAGCACTGTCGATGTCCGCATAGGACTTAGCCTGAGCGAGACCTTTTTTGGCGAGTACGGTAGTAATAGCCGCAGTCAAAGTGGTTTTACCGTGATCGACGTGACCAATGGTTCCAATGTTGACGTGGGGTTTGTTGCGGACGAATTTTGCGGCATCTGCCATGAGTCTCCTTTCAGTTGACTGTATCTAGTATTTTGTATCTATTAGATAGTCTACTGTTTGTTTTCTTTATTAATAATTTTTTCAGCAATATTTGAAGGAACGGGGTCGTAATGGGACATTTCCATATACGAACTGGCCCGACCTTGGGTCATGCTGCGTAGCATTGTAACATAACGACTGAGTTCTGCCAAGGGAACTTGACAAAGAATAATGCGAGTATTACCACGCTGCTCAGTACCTAAGATAGCCCCTCGCTTACTACTAACGTCTCCGATCACGTCACCCATGAACTCGTCAGGAGTGGTAATCTCGAGC
>QEVC01000015.1 GCA_003576945.1 Candidatus Microgenomates bacterium | reverse complement strand
AACACTAAACATTATTAACGGTACAATTAAATATAAAGAAAGGAAAAGTTTAATCAAGGGAGACTACCTTCCTCGGTTGACTTTTTTCATAGATGAAAACTGTTAAAGCTTTTGAAGGAGTTGCTACTATTGTGTTAGAAAGTTTAAATGAAGCTGATCCTGAAAAACGGAAAGCAGAAGTAAAAAAAGCTCTTGATGATGCTTTTAATCCAGAACTGAAAGATAAATATCAGATTTCTTTTGATATACGTAAAGCTTCGGCTACAGAAAATCCTCAAGGATGGTTAGTATATTCTGTTTTAAGTATAGTAGATAATCCTTCTGATGAAATAACACCGCTAGGAAGATTAAGGGCTTTAGAATTATTAGACATATATCCGGCCAAAGAACTTGCAGAGGGGTTTAGAAGCGAAAGATATAAAAGTAGATTTCATAACGGTTATGATAGAGTGCATACGCCACGACTGCCTTATACTTTCTGCTCAAGAGAAGAACGGCTTCAAGCTAATCATAAAGATATTTGGGAGGAAAACCCAAATATTCAAAAGCTTATTGTGAAAGCCGCAGATGGGTGGACTATTGATTGGCGGGCAACAGCTACGGCGGTAATTTCGAATAAACCAGAAGAGGCTGTCCAAGTAGCCTTACTATTTATGCATCACTATAATTTGACAGAAGGTGGTTTGGCTATACTTCAATCTGTCCCAAAACTGGACAAAGAAACACTTTCCAGAATGTTTGGTAAAAAAGCCACCTTCTTAATTGAACACAAATTAGCGCAGGGAATGAAAGTAGAAGATTTAATCAATGAAGGCGCTGGTATAACAAAAGGTGTTACAAGCGATCTGGAAGAAGAATCACTTTCGCGGGAAGATATTTTGAAACTGTTACGAAGAGAACGTAGAGGAAGAGAAGACCTGAAGGAGGAATTGGTTAGGGCTGAGGCTAAAGTTTCAGAATTAATGTGGGAAAAAATGCAAGCTGATATGCTAATTCAAAGACAAGCCGAAGAATTAAATTATTGGCGTGCAGGACAAAGACCTGCCAAAGTACAGGTTGAGTCCGATGTGGTAGATAAGCTTGATCCAAAGGGGTATTATCGTCTACTCAGATTACATCCTGCTTATTTAAAAGGATTGAGGGGAGAAGAAGTGCAGGAATTAATAAAAAGGCATTATCTTTTTTGTGCTTCTGTCGCCCATCCAGATAAAGGAGGTGATACTGAAACAATGCAGTTAATAAACGAAGCGTATGAAACATTAGGTGATCCTAAAAAAAGGGGAGAGTATGGTAAATAATTCATGCTCGGCGGAGCCGAGTAAAAATCGTGCGCGCAAAAAATAATGGCGAAGAATTGTCATTCTTCGCCAGAAAAGTCGGTTCGAACTACTTCTTATCCAGCCGCCACCGAATATCGTGCTAACGAAGTTGGCGGGCGAGGACAAGGCGCGGATAGAGCATGGAGAGCAGGTTGTCGCGGGTGATGGCGTTGTCGTAGTTGGTCTTTGCAAACTCGCCCATGGAGTCCTTGCCATAGGGTGGGTCAATGTAGATCACATCAATCTTGCCACGATACTCGATGAGGAGGTTGAGGAGGGCGTCATAGTTGTCGCCGATGATGAGCTTGTGAGTGAGGGCGTTTTTGTCCTGCACAAAACTTAACTTTTCATTCTTTTTGAAATACTTGATGGTGTCGGTCATCCTCTCCAGCCGTTTGTCAAAATGAAAGCCCGTGCGTTTGTAGGTGGTGCCAAGCTCGGCGATCATAATCGCCTCGTTGATAGAGTCGGCACTCGTGATGAGCTTCTTTAAGAGATCAGCATTTGTTTTCTCAATAATCCCGTCGGCAATACGCTGGTCGAGTTCGGCGATGAGGTCGGTTTTTACTTGTTGGGTGTTGTTGGTCATATTTTTATTGTAACTTGTTTAGTTTTTATCCGGTAAATTTTTTAATTTTTTGCCCTTATATTCCCAATAAGCTGCTCCCTGGTAGGCACCACTACTATTTACTTCACCACGATCTTCATAAATCTTGCGAGTGAGAGGAGAGAGCTTCCAAACTTGTCCTCCATATTCTACTTCTCGTTCTCCGACTACTTCTGCTGTGATTTCTTTGTCAGCAATAAACACAATTTCTTCACCATCCTTAACTCCTTTTTTATAAAAAGTAAATCTTTCTCCTTGTTCTCTCGCTTTGGTAACTTCATCAAATTCCTTTTCTTTATTTACTTCTTTTGGATAAATTACTTTACCATCAAAAGACAATAAAAGTTGCCTAACTAAATCATAATCAAGAGCAAAGAGCTCACTATCGCCTACCTGATGTTTGTTAAAAATTTCTTTTAGAAGATTTTCTTTTTCTTTATAATCTTTAACTTCAATCGCAAAAAATCTTTTGAGCCCCGAGACATTATAGTAGCCATTGGCTTCAAGAAAGCGCATCCTCTCCTGATAACTATCAATTCCAGTTTGACCTATTTTAATAAGGCCTGAAACGGCGGTTGTCATTATGTAGATAATTCCTGTCATTTTTTATTTCATTAAATCATCAAGCGAAACGCCAAGCGCGTCTGCAATTTTTTTGGCTGTTTCAATGGTCGGGTTTGGGGTAGAGCCAGCCTCAATTTTGGCAATTGTATGAAAAGCAAGGTCAGATTTCTTTGAAAGCTGATCTTGCGAGATGCCAGCACGTTTGCGGTATTTCTTTATATTGTCACCAATTATAGATTTTCCCTTTGACATGTTCGTATAGTTTTACTATTAAAATTGTATAGTATTAAAATCATCACTTATCAATAGTTAGTATATGAAATTTTTATCAATTAGTCAAACAAAAATTTTAGAGAGTTCCTTAGCGTTACCCGCGAATGGGAGGGGTGGGTCAGTGGCAACATCTTTCAATTTCGCTGAATGTAAAACTTGGCGGAGACGGTGAGATTCGAACTCACGAGACTCTTTCGAGTCGCGGGTTAGCAACCCGCTCGAATAACCACTATCGGACGTCTCCTTGGCGGAAGGGGAGGGATTCGAACCCTCGATAGGTTTTACCCTATGGAAGTTTAGTAAACTTCTGGAATCGACCACTATCCGACCCTTCCTCTGGTCATTATTTTAACACGTGAGATAATAACCTCCATGCAGTCAACAAAAATAGGTAAATACACGGTGTGGTACGAGAATTCGGAAGAGTTTAATGAACTTAAGCGCGAGGTCTGGAGTCACCACGCCTATTATTTGGAAGATTTGGAAGAACCTAAGAGAGTGGTAGACATTGGGGCGCATATCGGACTAGCAACTCTTTACTTTGCACAGATTTATCCAACTGCCGAGATTGTGGCGTATGAGCCAGACCCACAAAACTACAAACTCTTGATAAAGAATGTTGGCGAAAACGGGATTACGGGACGGGTAACTTGTATCAATGCGGCCGTGGCGCCAAAGTCGGGGAGGCTAAAGTTGCAAGCTCCGATCTATCCTGATGAATGGCGGAGTGGGGTGGGGATAATACCTAAGGGATGGCGCAGCGTACTGCACACTAAAGAAATGGAGGTAGAGGCGGTTGAGATAGGGGAAATCCTTGAGTCTGGGGCAGACCTAGTAAAAATGGATATCGAGGGCATGGAATATGAAGTGGTTACGCACGGAAGATGGAATAGAGTTAATAACCTCGTAATGGAAGTTCATCCGAGGGATGGTAAGCGAATAGGTGAGATAGAGAAATACCTGATTGATCAAGGATTTAAACTGGAGAAGAGGATGGACGAGAGTAAGTATGGGGTCGGCTTGTGCACAATAGTCGCACATAGGGTATAAATAGAGGTAATGGAGAACTTGTTTCAACGAATATCAACACGAGTCGCAGTGTGGATGGGGAGTGCTGGCGCATTTATCTGGTCAATAATCCTTGTGGTGGTGTGGGCAGTGACAGGTCCCTGGTTTAACTACTCTGATTCTTGGCAGCTTGTAATTAATACGAGTACGACGATCGCCACATTTCTGATGGTGTTTTTGATCCAAAATACCCAGAATAGAGATGCAAAGGCAATCCATATTAAGCTCGACGAACTAATCAAAGCAGAAGGTAAAGCTCGAAACGGGGTCGTGTCGGCCGAAGAATTATCTGAGAAGGAGCTAGATCATTTACTGGCCGAATTTCATGATATTCACGAAAAATACGAGAAGGAAATTATTAAGAAAGGAGGAAAAATTAACCTTTAGTACTTAAATATTAGGAGGTAATTGATGAGATTAGCTTTTTTGTTTGACCGTGTTGAGAGTGTGGGGGATATAAAGACTAAGATAGCGAGAAAAATTGCCCAGCTAGATAAATATCTAAAACATGTTTCTTCTGACTTGCGGGCCGGGGTGGTTAAGTTGTCCAAGGGGGAGCGGTGGGGGTACCGAGTTAAAGTAGATCTAAAAATACCAGGCAAAGATGTGATCGCGGAGTCGCAAAAAACAGACCTACTGAGTGCGGTAGATGATGTCGTAGATAAACTAAAAACAGGACTTATAAAAAAGAGTGAAAAGTTAAAATGGAACTGGAAACGATAAGAGAGCTGTGTGTATACTGGTGTAATGAGTTGGCAATTGGTTTTTTATTGGAGCAAGAAAATACATCGACTTGCGATGTGGTTGGCGATTCTATTTGGGGTACCGCTCGCTTTAAGTGGTGTCACACTACATAAAATGATGGAAGGCGAGTTTTTCTTTATCCCAATTGACGAGCCGACCGTGAGGTTTATTCATAACAAGATGAGTAATCCTTTTGCACTAACACTGGCAGTGATGATGGTAACGGGCTTTTTGCTTTGGTTAGTCCCTAAGATATTGAGTGCGAGAGCCAAGCGATGAGCAAAACTACTAGACTAGAACAACTCCTGCTCCCTAATGGCAAAATTGCGATTGCCGCACTGGACCATCGTGGATCACTAAAAGTTAATTTGCATCCAGAAAACCCGGAGCTTACAACAGATCAAGAAATCTTGGCATGGAAGAGAAGAATGATAGAGCTCTATAAAGACCGCGTTTCGGGACTATTGGTAGATCCAATCTTTGGGAAGCAGGTACTGGATACTTCTATGCACCCGGGATGGATGTTATCAATGGAGAAGACGGGATATCGGGGTGGAAAAGAGGCGAGAGTGACGGAAATACTTGAGGATTGGAGCGTGGCAAAAGCCAAAGAGATGGGGGCGTGTTCGGTAAAACTACTTTTGTACTATGATCCAGAAAACATTGAGCTTGCGCGAAAACAAAAAGAAATAGCCCTCAAACTCTCTGAAGAGTGCGAGCGAGAGGGGATGGTATATCTACTAGAACCTCTGAGTTACCTAGTTGAGGGTAGTCGCGAAGATGAAGTGATAAGGATTGTTCAAGACCTTGCTGACATTCCTGTAGACATCTACAAATCGGAATATCCTGGGACACAGAGAGCTTGTGAGGAAATCAGTAAGAGGATTAAATCGCCATGGGTGCTTTTATCTGCGGGAATGGAGTATTCCCAATATAAAACGGCACTCACCGTAGCGTGCCAGAGCGGAGCTTCTGGGTTTGCGGTAGGGCGAGCACTATGGCAGGAATTTGGTCAATATGAAGGTGAGGCGAGAGAGAAGTATTTCTGCGAAGTTGCATCGCCTAGGATGGATGAACTACTTGAGATAGTGGATAAGTATGGGAAAAGAGTTGAGTTATGAATTTGAGACTCATTAATAGTTGTGATGTGGCGGGCAAGCGGGTGGTAGTTAGGGTGGATTGGAATGTAACGCTCGGGAAGGCGTTACAAATAATTGACGGCACTCGGATAATAAGAACTCTGCCGACGATTAACTGGTTAAAAAATAATGGCGCAAAACAAATAATATTATTGTCGCATCTAGGGAAAGCCGAGGAGAAGAGGAGCTTAGAGCCAGTCGTTGGATATGCGGAGCAATTGTTGGGGGAAGAGATAAGCCTACATAGCACAGCAGAGCAGTGCCAGAGTGACACGGTGTCACGAGTAATAATGCTCGAGAACGTGAGGTTGTGGGCGGGAGAGGATAGTAACGACCCCAGCTTTGCGAGAGAGCTCTCTAGCTTGGGAGAATTGTATGTTAATGAGGCCTTTGGAGAGTGTCATAGGGAGAGTGCAAGTATTGTCGGAATCGCAGAATACTTGCCGGCTTATGCAGGATTGTGGTTAGAGGAAGAGGTTACGGCAATACTTAAAGTAAGAGAAAACCCAGAGCATCCATTTGTCGTGGTGATGGGTGGGGCAAAAGTAGCGGATAAGCTCCCACTACTTAAACTATTGTCTGAGCGAGCCGACACAATCCTGGTTGGTGGGAGACTGGCCAATGAGTTGCAAGGTGAAAGTACAAAGTTAGTAGGAAGAGCAAAAATTATTTTGCCGTTGGAGGGGAGCGAGATATTAGATATTGGGGAGGAGACGAGAAAAATATTTGCAGAAGAGATTAAAAAAGCGAAAACGATTGTTTGGAATGGGCCGATGGGAATGGTGGAAGATGTTCGATATCGGGCAGGGACAGAAGCAGTTTTTGAGGCCATTGTGAGGAACAAGGGGGCATATAGTTTGGTAGGTGGAGGGGACACGCTTGCGGCTTTAGGAAATGAAGCGCAAGTTGCCGAAATAGATCATGTTTCGACAGGAGGAGGAGCGATGCTCTCGCTTTTGGAAAAAGGAGACTTGCCAGGATTGATGATGTTAGAAAGCTTACCTAATTCTGAATAAAATATGGGTTGTAATTTGTCGTTGATGGTTCAGGAAATCCTGCGTTAACTACGAGTTAAGCAAAACCTAGAGAAGAACCAATTAAACTCCCATAAATCCACTGTTCAGCATCTAGGTAATCTTGCTCTGTTGTTCGATTATTGGGCTTACCATCTTGTCTAGTCTGCATCATTATTCTAGCTACCTGAGCAATCTTTTCTGCTTCAGGAAAGCAGTCCTCTACAGTTTGATATGTGTAATTCTCATCTGCCATTTGTCTCCTATTGATATTATGGGGCATATTTTTGTAGAGAGAGAGGTAATTGTCAAGTGATAATAAGACCTATTGAAAGGTCTTGACAAATGACCTACTAAGTGGTTAGATAGTCGTATGAGTGACAATACAATCTCAATATCGGAGTTAAAGATAAACCCTGCAGCGGCAATTGCGCAGGCTACAGACTATCCATTACAAGTACTGAGTAAAGGTAAGGGTAAGGCATACTTGATCGGAAAGCAGCTGTTCGAGAAGTTGATTGAACGACTAGAGGATTATGACGATGCAGCGCTTGTTAAGTCGATAAAGCCAGAGGAGTATAAAAATGCTAGAAATTTTGAGGAGGTTGCAAGAGATTTGGGTCTATGAAGCTATTTGTCTTACGGCGTGCAGAAAAACAGTTGATCAAATTACCAAAGCTGGTTCAATCAGGACTCAAAGAACAAATTAAGAGAATAATAAGCGGAGACACGAGTAACGAAAAAAAGTTAAAAGGTTACCCAAACATATTTAGGACAAGGATTGGTAGCTATAGAGCTGTTTACGAAAGAAGAGATGGGGATATATACTTGCTCCTTATTGAACACCGTAAATCAGTATACGAGAGTCTAGAAAGAATGTTTAGATGAAACTCCTAGTGTTTGATGTCGAGACGAAAAAAGCATTTGATGAGGTTGGAGGATATTATCCAGAAAAACTAGGGGTAAGTATAATAGGTACCTACTGGAGGGATGAAGCGAGTGAAGAATATGTAGGCTATCGTGAGAATAACTTTTCGCCTTTTTGGCGGAAATTAGAAATGGCTGATTTAGTAGTTGGTTTTAATATTCTTAGCTTTGATTATGCGACTCTAAAACCATACTATACTGGTTCGTTTACACAGTTTCCTAGTCTGGATATTATGGTAGAAATGGAAAAACATTTGGGGCATCGGGTGGCCCTTGATGCAGTGGCGAAAGAGACATTAGGTGAACAAAAAAACGGACATGGATTGGATGCAATCAGGTATTACCATGAAGGAGATTGGGAATCGCTCGAAAAATATTGTTTGCAAGACGTAAAAGTTACTAAAGAATTGTATGACTACGGATTAGTTAATAAAGTTTT
This sequence comes from Candidatus Microgenomates bacterium, assembly GCA_003576945.1. Lineage (GTDB taxonomy): Bacteria > Patescibacteriota > Microgenomatia > UBA1400 > UBA12108 > GWF. Next base: position 11,888 of record QEVC01000015.1, on the reverse strand, counting down.
GAGGTTTAAAAATAAGTGGAATAATTTAATCGAGGTGCCGGTTGATTTTGAGCGCGATAATCATGAGACAAAGACAGTACAAACGACGCTTTTTTAAGACAATGTTCTTGATTTTTAGCTAACTTGGATTATGATAGGGATAGTTTATAGGAAGAGTGAGGATTTAGTATGTCATCATTTAGATTTCGTAAAAAAACAGAGTACGCATTGATGATGGTAACACTCCTTGCACAAGCTGGGGAAGGTAAGTTGGTCTCGGTTGCGAGCATGCAGAGTTATGGGCTACCTCGCTCTTTTTTGGTTAAAATTGCGCGAGATTTGATTAAAGCAAAGTTAGTTGTGCCAAAGGAAGGTAGGGGTGGGGGTTATAGTTTGGCGGTGTCACCGAGCAAGGTGACGCTAAAACACGTGGTGGAGGCGATCGAGGGGGAGGTGGCAACGGCATCTTGTTTGGTACATGGAGCAAAAAAATGTCCACTACAAGACAAGTGTCCACACAGAACTTTGATGATAAAGCTAACTGAACAACTAGAGAGTGTGCTTTCACAATACAAGCTAAGCGATTTGGTCTGAGCATGAGCGAAATATTAACAATCTCTAGCCTTTCGGCAAGTATCGCAGGAATGAGTGTTTTAAGTGGGATAAGTGCGAAGCTAGGACCCTCCCAGATAATGGCAATTATAGGAGCTAATGGTGGCGGTAAGAGTAGCTTAGCGCAGGTACTATTGGGTAACCCAGAATACGCAATCGAACAAGGAGAGATAATTTACGATGGAGTCGATCTTTTTACACTCAGCGTAGATGAGCGAGCAAGAAGGGGTTTGTATGTGGCATGGCAAAACCCGGTAACCATACCCGGGGTGAGCGTATTTGCGCTTTGCAAGGCGGCATATGAAGCGCGTGAGAAGAAAGTTGACAACCTGAGCGAGTTTAAGCAAAAACTAGAGAAATTAGCAATAGAAGTTGGTTTAACTGAGTCGCACATTAGTCGTTTTATAAATGATGGATTTAGTGGAGGGGAAAAGAAGAGGCTCGAGCTGTTACAACTACTACTACTTAAACCCAAACTTGTGATATTAGATGAAATAGACTCGGGTCTTGATAAATCAGGAAGAGAGCTGATATTAAAAGTTATTAAAAAACTTAAGGAAAGGGGGACATCCTTTATCATAATCTCACACTACGAACAATTGATTGAGAAGATAAAACCAGAGATAGTATTGGAGATGAAAAATGGACAACTACTCCCTCGGATTTCATAGCGATACTGACAAATATAGATACATTGCACCTAAGGGTCTATCTCGGGAAATAGTCGTGCAAATATCGAAACAGAAGAATGAGCCAGCATGGATGCTAGAGACTCGTCTTGCAGCACTAGCTAGGTTTGAAGAAATGCCAATCCCGACATGGGGAGCTGACCTCTCTAGGATTAACTGGGAAGATATGCACTACTATCTAAGAAGTGTTGAGAAGCCTTATGCAAAATGGGATGATGTTCCGGACAGTGTGAGACGTGTGTTTGAAGAGATAGGGGTGCCCGAGGCGGAGCGAGAATATCTTGCTGGGGTGGGAGGGCAGTATGATAGCGAAGTAATTTATCATTCGCTAAAAGAGACCCTGGCTAAGCGTGGAGTAATTTTTTTGTCGATGGATGAGGGACTTAAACAATATCCAGAGATCGTCAGAAAAAATTTTGGCAAGATTGTGCCTTATGGAGACAATAAGCTTGCGGCACTGAATACTGCCGTGTGGAGTGGGGGGAGTTTTGTCTATATCCCCAAGAGAGTTGTAGTAGATCTACCGCTACAAGCATATTTTCGAATAAACGCGGAACGAGCCGGTCAATTTGAGCGAACACTGATTGTGGCTGAGGAAGGGGCGAGCGTTCATTATGTTGAGGGATGCTCGGCACCTGCTTATTCGAGTGCGAGCTTACACGCGGCTGTGGTTGAGGTGGTGGTTGAGAAAGAGGCGAGAGTTAGGTACACAACAGTCCAGAATTGGTATAAGAATGTCTATAACTTGGTTACAAAAAGAGCGATGGTGGCAGCTGAGGCTAGGATGGAGTGGGCAGACTGCAACTTGGGTAGCGGCGTAACGATGAAGTATCCTTCATGCATACTCGCAGGCGAGCGAGCACACGGTGAAATGTTGTCGATAGCAGTCGCAGGTGAAGGACAACAGCTAGATGCTGGAGCAAAAATGATTCATCTGGCAGAGGGTACAACCAGTAGAATAATCTCAAAGTCGATTAGCCAGAATGGAGGAAGAAGTAGTTATCGGGGACAGGTCAAAATTACCCCTAAAGCCACTAACGCAAGAAGCAAAGTGGTTTGTGACGCGCTGATTATGGACGAGCTTTCACGGTCTGACACTTACCCTAATAATCAAATTATGACGGGGGATGCCCAGGTAGAACATGAGGCCTATGTTTCGAAAATTGGAGAAGAACAGCTTTTATATCTGAGGGGAAGAGGGCTAACCGAAGAGGAAGCACAGACTATGATTATTCGAGGGTTTTTGGAACCAGTAACAGCAGAGCTGCCGCTTGAATATGCGGTAGAACTAAATAGATTGGTAAAACTTGAGATGGTGGGGAGTGTGGGATGAAGAAATTAATTAAAAGGTATGACAAGCCGGGTGAGTGGGAAGTAATAATTCCATTTGATAATACTGGCGAGGAGCGAGAGTGGTTGGGGATAGTGGATGGTCGTGCTCCAGGAGTTTACAACCTAACTGTGGTTGCTGAGCATAGCGCGCCACGAACTACGGGTAGAGTGACAGTCAGAGCAGTGTGTGGGGCAGAATCGGTCGTTCAGCTTAAGGGCATTATCCGAATTGGAAAAGAGGCACAGGAGACTAACGACTTTTTAGAGCTTAGAGTGCTTATGCTTAGTCCCACATCACGAGCGACTGCTTCGCCCGAGCTTGAGATTTTGGCTAATAATGTTAAAGCTAGTCATGCGGCGAGCGTGGGGAGAGTAGACCATGAGCAGTTACTGTACTTAGAGAGTAGGGGATTGTCAAAGAGAGTGGCAGAGGAGCAGATTATAGCGGGCTGGTTAGGCGTATAATTAGTCATATGTTTGACCCAAGTTTAATAAAAAAAGACTTTCCTATTTTTAGTCGAAATGTAAATGGCAAACCCTTGGTATATTTAGACTCGGGAGCAACTTCGCAGAAGCCAGGGATAGTACTAGATGCGGAGCGGGAGTATTACGAGAAACACAATGCGAATGTCCATCGTGGGGCACATACCCTGGGAGATGAGGCAACGGCGATGCTAGCTTTGGCGAGGAGCGTGGTTGCTAAGTTTGTTGGTGGTCGGGAATCAGAGATTATTTTTGTCAGAAATACGACTGAAGCAATAAACTTAGTTGCTTACGCGTGGGGACTCGACAATTTGAGGACAGGGGACGTCATACTGAGCACCGAAATGGAGCATCATGCAAATCTGGTGCCTTGGCAACAAGTGGCAGAGCGAACAGGTGCAAAGATTGAGTTAGCCAAAGTTACAAGTGGGGGTCTATTAGACCTTGAAGATTACGCAAGGAAGTTGAAACTTAAACCTAAGCTCGTGACTATGGCGCATGTCTCTAATGCACTTGGAACAGTTAATCCAGTTAAAGAAATGACTAAGATGGCACACGGAGTGGGGGCAGTAGTTTTGATAGACGGGGCGCAGGCTGTACCACACATGAGGGTTAATGTTACTGATTTGGGTTGTGACTTCTATGCATTTTCGGGCCATAAAATGCTTGGTCCAATGGGAATTGGGGTGTTGTGGGGAAAGAAGGAAATACTCACCAAGATGAGTCCATTTTTAACAGGCGGAGGAATGATTAATGAGGTTTACCCAGATCATTCAACCTGGACAGATCTTCCCGACAAGTTTGAGGCGGGGACACCAAATGTGGCTGGGGCGGTAGGTCTGATGGCGGCGATAGAATACCTTGAAACACTGGGGATGGAACAAGTTGGCAGACATGATCGGGAAATGGTTGCGTACGCTATAAGTAAGCTTGAAAAAGTCGATAAAGTAAAATTACTTGGCCCAGTCAACGCTGAATTGAGATCTGGATCGGTTGGTTTTGAGTATATGGGTGTTCACGCGCACGATGTGGCTACAGTTCTTGATTCAGAAGGAGTTGCTATTAGATCTGGGCATCACTGTACCATGGTGTTGCACAAGTCGCTTGGGTTAGCTGCCTCAGTTCGAGCGAGTTTTAATGTTTATACCACGACTGATGATATAGACGCTTTGATTAGTGCACTGGATAAAGTTAAAAAAGTTTTTGGAAAATAAGCATGGATCTTTATAAAGAAGAGGTGATGGATCATTACGAGCACCCAAGAAATGTTGGAGAGATAGAATCACCTAATTTGCAAGGTAGAGATAGTAATGCCTCTTGTGGAGATATGGTACAGTTTCAGCTTGCCATCGAAAACGGAATAATAAAAAATGCGAAATGGCAGGGGATTGGTTGTGCGATTACGACGGCAGCAGCTAGTAAATTATCTGAGTGGCTGGTGAATAAAAACATCGAGGATGTCAAAAGCAAAAGCGAGAAAGAACTAACTAAGCTCGCCATTGGTTTTGAAGTTAATCCGGGCAGATTAAAGTGCTTAACACTACCAGTGCGTGTGGTTAAGAGGATTTGGGAAAGTTAAGATTGGGTAGGCGATCGAGCGATTTTGAATAAATGAAGTCATTGTTGAGATACTGATAGTAGGCAGCGATCCCAATCATGGCAGCATTATCGGTAATTAGTTTTTTATTTTTAGGGTAGTAGGTGGGCAGATCATATTCCTTGGCTAAGTCGCGAACAGCGGCGCGTAAACTAGTGTTACTAACCACGCCCCCGCCCAAAAGCAACATTTGTGGAGTGTAAAGATCTATCGCCCGACGTAGTCTTTTGATTAGGTGTTTAAAAACGGCAGTCTGGAAGCTAGCGGCAAAATCCTGAATAAACTCCCTTGTTAGTTCTGGCTTTTCGCGTTCTAGGTATTGGCGCGCAGCGGTTTTTAGACCGGAGAAGCTAAAGTTGAGATCTGGTCGATTGGTCATGGGCTCGGGAAAATTGATGACAGGTTTGCCAAATTTGGCCATTTCGGCCAGGATGGGTCCACCTGGGTAGCCGAGCATTAGCATGCGGGCAACTTTGTCATAAGCTTCGCCCGCGGCATCGTCGAGCGTAACACCTAGTAGTTCATAATTACCAATTCCCCGCATAAGAACCAGCTCAGTGTGTCCACCAGAAATGAGAAAGCCTAGAGCTGGATAAAGAGGATTAGCTAGTCCCTTGGTTACATTTTTGGTTTGGGCATAGCTGCTTAGGAGATGACCTTCCATATGATTGACTCCTATGAGGGGAAGGGATAAATTGGAGGCTAGTTCTTTGGCATACGAAATGCCTTGTTCGAGAGATGGGGCGAGACCAGGGCCACGGGTAACAGCAATGGCATCAATATTTCGTATATCCGTATATCTGTATATCCGTGAATCCGTGATCCCTGTCTTACGAAGAGCGAGAGTCACTACTTTTGGGAGCCACTCTTTGTGGAGACGCTTGGCAATGTCGGGGACAGTGCCACCCCAAGTAGCGTGATGGCTGGTCTGAGAGCTAACGACGTTACTGATCACTCTTAACCCTCGTGTGACGGCGGCACAGGTGTCGTCGAGACTGGTTTCGATGGAGAGAATGGTTGGTTCTTGCATTGTGTCAGTATTATAACTGGTAACCCTTACTGTTCTAGGATTTTTACTTTAATACTCGTACTTACACGGCGTAAAAAACCTAAAACAGTATGCTAAGATGTGGTTATGAGTGACTGTATCTTTTGCAAGATCGTAGCAGGGGAGATACCATGCTACAAGATATATGAGGATGAGAAGTTCTTGGCTTTTTTGGACATTTTCCCGAAGACTTCATATCAAATGCTAGTGATACCTAAGGAACATTTTGAGTGGGTCTGGGATGTGCCCAATCTGGGAGAATACTACGAGGTAACGGGAAAAATTGCCCGTAAGGCGCGTGAGGTGTTAGGAACACCAATTAGACAAATGGTATATGGTTTCCAGGTTCCGCATGCACATATTCAGATCCGCCCTGGTCGGAGTAATGATCGGGATGGATCACAGGCAAGTGGGGAAGAGCTGGCAGAATGGCAGACTAAGTTTAAAATGATTTAAGTCCACTCTGGATGGGAAACAGTAAAGATAATTTCGCGTATTGATTCTTCTTTTTCTTTGATTTCGATGTAAATTATTAAACAGCTATTTTTGTACTCTGTTAACTGGCTGTTGGCTTTGGCGGCCCACTCCATGGAAATGATATTGCCGGCTTTGAGGAGAGTAGATAAATGGAGGGTGGACTCTATTTCAGTAGAGTCGGGGAGTCTCCAAGTATCCAAATGGTAGAAGATGCCGTGGTACTTGGGCGTATGATAGGGGTATTCATGAAGAAGGATGTAGGTAGGTGAGGCGACGTTGTCGGTAATACCTAACGCTTGGGCGATACCTTTACTTAGTTGAGTTTTGCCAACACCAAGATCACCTTGAAGTGCAAAAATTAGTGGATACTTAAGCGTGGCATTGAGATATTTTTTGGTTAGCAACTTACCGATTTCGAGAGTTTCTTCGACATTTGATGAGGTTTTGGTAGTAGTGGGAGTGTTGGGGAGAAAAAACTCACCCTGACGAAGTATTTCGGGAGAGTTGAGAGTGGTGTCGACTACGGTGCTAGTTGGTCTTTCCGTAAGTATTCCAGCGTCCAGAAACAAATCCACCATGTCCTGCTTAGATTTAATGGTATATTTTTGCCAATCTTTTAGAGAGTATGGCTCTTTTTTGCCGCTAGTGTTGGCACTAGTTGCGGTAATGGCGCCACCAAATTGAGCAATGAGACTCAGCGCATATGAGTGATTGGGGAAGCGAACTCCTAGAGTGCCACTAGCTGATTCGAGTCTGGGATCGACTTTTTTTAAACTTTGACTAATTACGGTAATAGGTCCAGGGAGAAAATTTTGATATAAGTTTTGCGCAACTGCATTTAGATCGACATATTTTTTAGCCATGTCTAAACTATTAACCGCAATACTGACCTGACGATGACGATCACCCTTGAAAGTTAATAACTTTGTAACAGCGGTTGGATTTTTGGCGTCGGCGGCGATGCCGTAACAAGTCTCGGTCGGGAATACGACAAGACCACCCTCACGAAGCACTTTGACTGCGAGTGGAATCGAATCGGGTATTGAGGCATTGATTATTTTCATGGGAGTATTTTACCAGGCACTTAAAGTTAGTTTCGAGTTCGTCACACCATCACACAAAAAACCGATCATAAATTTCTGCTGAAATTTTGATCTATGTCTCGCTCTGCCCGAGCTGCGAATATTTTTTTGGTTGTGAGATACGACTGCACTCTGCAACCCACGGTATGTTTCGCATATGTGACTAGAATTAAGGTAATATTGAAGATATGTGGAAGCGAGTAGTAGCATTTTTAATAATATTATTTTTTGTGCTTTTGTCTGATGCGGTTTTGTCAGACTGGGTGCCGGGTTACTTACAAAATGTTTTAGGATCTCCGCTGAAGATGGGTTTGATGATGGCATTGTCATCAGTCGTGGGATTTGTAATGGATTTGATATTTCCACAACTACTGAGAGAGTCAGGAGTACGTAAGTTAGCAGGCGGAGCCTTGGTTGGAGCACTCGTATTCTTGTTTACGATGTTGTCCTCGACTTGGTGGTCTTATGCTTTGATAATTGCACTTGGTATGGCGGCATGGGGAATATATTACGAACTTGATTCGTTTATGACCCAGCAATTTGTAGCAGGAGTGGCTCCCTCGAATGAGCGGTCGAGCGTTTGGGGGGTGGTGGGAGTGGTGCGTAATTTGGCATATTTTTTAGGACCAATTGTTGGGAGCTATGTGGTTGTATATGGAGACATAATGGTGGTTTTGGGGGCCGCAAGTATATTGTTTTTGGCCTATTTACTATTTCTGGTGATTAGACTACCGCGCCCGAGCGAAATTAGTCACTATGACCATCCACTAGATATTAAGCAAGAAGTAAGATACTGGATAGTCTTGGGGAAGAGAGTGTGGCCGATTTTGATGACGAGTTTTGTGGTGGGATTGATTGACGCTACATTTTGGACGAGTGGAACAGTGTTGACTGATCGGTTGTCAGAAAAGAGTCATTTAGGTGGGTGGTTTCTTTCTGCGTATATGTTTCCGTTTTTGTTTGCAGGATTGTTTGTTGCTCGCTGGGGAGTGGACGAGGGTAAAAAGAAGTGGGCTGCGAGATTCTTATTGGTTGGCGCATCGTCGCTTATGCTAGTTGGATTTGTTAAATCAGTGTTTTTACTACTTTTGGTGGTTGCTGTGGCAGGGTTGTTTATTGCGATGGCTTTCCCCTTAATTGACTCAGTCTATACCGACCTGGTGGCGAGAGCGAGAAAGGGGAGAAAACATATTATGGGGATGAGCTCGGCGACGTTTAGCCTAGCTTACGTGATTGGACCGATTTTGTCAGGATTTATTTCGGGAAAATTGGGAGAGGAGATGACTTTTTCGATGATTGGTCTTGGGGTTGGTTTAGTAGCGATAGTTCTACTAGTTGTGACACCAAAAAAATTGAAACTACCACAGGATGAGATACAATCATGGAAATGAAGTTTACAGCAAAGTTAAGCGATAAATACTACCTAAGCGAGAACAGGCGATTTTTACTGCTCAAGTTTGAGCTTGTCGAGCCTAACGAAATTAAGTTTGAGGCAGGACAATACCTTTCGATAAAAATAAGTGAGCGAGGAGAGAGGCGAAGCTATTCGATCGCGAGCACACCTGACAATACACATGGTTTCAGCCTACTGGCAGAGATAGTGAAGGGCGGACTCGGGAGTAACTACCTACTGAACCTTAACCCAGGAGAAGTGGTTGAAGTGATTGGCCCACTTGGGAAATTTGTTGTTAATGAAAAAAGTGACCAGGCGACTAGTAATGTTAACAATAAGTTATTTGTCGCTACCGGAAGTGGAATAGTACCAATTTGGAGCATGATAAATGACTTACTTATTAACAAAAAGACCCTCGTTCCTATAAGATTGCACTGGGGGATGAAGAGAGAGGAAGACTTGTTTTGGGTGGATAATCTAGAGAGACTTTCGGAGGCTCATCCAAACTTTGTTTATGATATCGTGCTCTCAAGAGCAAGTGATAATTGGGAGTTGTGTACTGGACATGTGCAGGATTGTCTAATGCGCGATTTTCCAAATGGAGAATTAAATAATTGGGAGGGATATGTTTGTGGGTCTAAAGAGATTGTTCTTGATATATGTGCCAAGCTAGAGGAGCTCAAGATGAAAAAAGAAGATATTTATCACGAAAAGTTTACATGATGGATAAAAAAATAATCTGCAAGAACTGTAAAAATGAGTTTGTGTGGAGTGTGCAGGAGCAGGAATTGTATAATCACCGGGAGCTGCCACCACCTGATTACTGTCCAATTTGCCGTGGTATCATAGAAGCTCGGAGTAAAGATAGTGCAAGGAGTAAATATGAACGACGAACCTAAAACTGTCAGAACAGTTGGAAAATATACGATTAAAGTGATTCAGAGCAAGTGTATTGCAGCAGCATCGTGCGTGGCAATTTCTCCAGACATTTTTAAACTTAATGAAGCTAACTTGGTAGAAATTATTGAGGGTGGTGTGGATGACGAAGACAACATACTCCTTGCTGCTCAATCATGTCCGACAGGAGCTATTGAAATATACGAAGGGGAATCTAGGGTGTGGCCACCAACTGAGTAAAAAATTTAAAGTATAAAGTTAAAAGGTTGAAAAGGAATCACAATATGAACATGAAGACAATGTTAACTTTTATGGGGATAACGATTGGAATATTAGTTGGCGTTGGAGTGCTGCTTTGGCAGTTTGGGAGTGCGACAGCGAAGCCGCTTGCCGATGTTGCGGGAGACATGAGGCTTAAGAAGGGTGAGGGGAGTGTGGTAGTGGTTGAGTTTAGTGATTTTCAGTGTCCGGCGTGTGCGGCGGTTCACGAGCCTTTAAAGCAGGTTTTAGCAAAATATGAAGGTAAAGTGAGTTATGTACATCGACATTTCCCACTTACCTCAATACACAAAAATGCCCTATCGGCTTCGCAAGCAGCTGAGGCAGCATATAGCCAAGGAAAGTTCTTTGAATATGGGGATGTTCTGTTTACGAAACAAGCGGAGTGGGAAGGACTGGCGGACCCAAGCGAGAAGTATATAGCATACGCAAAGGAGCTGGGGATGGATACTAATAAGTTTGAAGCCGATTTTAAAAGTCGTGAAGTTGCCGACAGGGTGAGCGCTGACATGATTTATGCAAATAGACATGCCTTATCAGGAACCCCAACCTTCTTTGTAAATGGAGTCCAGCTAGACTTTACTAATTTAGAGGCAAAACTAGCTGAGCTTACCAAGTAAAAAGATATACTCTGATTGGGAATGTCATACATAACCCTCTTAGAGATCTATTGACACCAGATTACCACCAGGGTATAACCAGAGGTAGATAAGAAATTTAATCTGGAAGGGGGTGAACCAACTAAATGGCACATTCATACACAAACAGTAAAGGTGACACATATTATCTCCACGGTAAAAAAGTTACTCTAAAGAATGGTCGTACTCAACAAATCTTTTACTTCGCTCGCGACGTTCGTCCTGAGGCTCTTAATGAAGTTCCCGCCGGCTACCAAGTCGTCGAGACTAAAAGAACAGGCATGCCCGTTCTTAAAAAAGCCTAATAGGTACAAAAAGCCAGTGGATTTTCTAGCGATAGATTTCACTGGTTTTTTGATGGATTAGAAGACTTTGAGAAGTTTTTGGATATTTTTGATGAATTTGTTTTTTGATTTGCGTGTTTTATTAAAGAGGGTGCCTCCGAGCATAGGGTAGAGTTTTTTGGCTTGCAGATTGGTAAAGTCTTCGCCCAGAAGTTTTGAAAGCTCTAACTTAGCCATTCTGCCCGCAATTCCCATAAGTCCGTAGCGTCTTATGCGGCGGAAGGAAAAAGTATAGGTTGGTTCTCTTACTATCCTGACACTAAATCCTTTTGCGAATAGAGACTTAACGAATGAGTCTCCTTCACCAAAGTCAGAGTTTTCATTAAAGCCATGAATCTCAATGAATGCTGATTTTGAGACAATTATCATGGATTCTAATATTCGAGCTATCTTAAAAGTTCTTTGTAAATCAAAAAAAGTGTTTATTGCATTGGCAATAGCAATATTCTGAGAAGTTTTTTTGTCTGGATCTAAGTGAGTAGTTATAGCTTCTACGCGTTCTTTTTCCCATTGATACTTTATGCCTTGAAGAAAATAGGACGGAAAGCGGTTATCGGCATCGCTAAAGATCAGAATGTCGGAGCTGGCATGTTTGGCACCAAGGTTCCTTTGGGTGCAAACGTGAGCTCGGGTAGAGTTGACTACTGTCAGTTTGGGGAGTTTATTAGAGAAGGAGCTAGCTAGTGTAACAGTATTGTCTTTTGAACTACCATCAACAACTATAACCTCAAAGTCTTGATAAGACTGAGCACTGAGATCACCAAGTAGTTTTGGTAGATATTTTTCCTCGTTAAGCGTGGGGATTATGATTGAGAAGAAAGGTTTTTTAGCCATATTTCTAACTTAGTAATTTGAGGTTGAGTAAGGTTGAGTAGATTATCACCTACTCCTACAACTGGTGTTTGTATTGTATCCCAAAACTTAGTTGTTGGAGGAGAGTTGTATAACTTGCGCACTTATTGGACACTAGCTTGTATAAACTGCATAGGACTTTGATATCCCAGTGAACTGTGTGGTCTGTGACAATTGTACCAGTTC
>QEVC01000014.1 GCA_003576945.1 Candidatus Microgenomates bacterium | reverse complement strand
GCAATGCACGCCACGACAAAAAATCGAGACGTGGATTATTAACAATAAAACCAGTGAGTTATACGAGGGGAATGTAAACGAAACCCTGACACTCTACATCATTGGCAAAATCTTCCACCTCTAGTAAAATTAAACGCTATGTTCAATTGGATAAAGACACACAAACTTATCTTTGCACTCGTTCTCGTGACCTTGGGTATGGGCGTATATTTCTATTCTCACAAATCCACACCGGAGTATACCGAATATCGTGTGGAATCAGGAAGTATTCGCGATACCCTCGAACTCTCCGGCAAAGTCACGGCTGATGGGGTAGCCAATCTCCGCTTTCCTGCTGGAGGTCTCGTCACCTATCTCGGTGCCAAAGAAGGGGATACGGTCAAAAAATGGCAAACTCTGGCGACCATTGATAGTCGTCAGCTCCAAAAAACGCTCGAACAAAAACTCAATCTCTACAAGTCTCAGCTCAACACTTTTGACGATACCAAAGATACCTACCAAGACAATCTTGAGTCAGGTGATATTGATGACGCTCTTCGCCGCATTCTCGACCGCAACCAATTCTCCCTCGAAAACTCGGTTAAGGATGTTGAATACCTCGACATTTCTATCAAGTTAACACGTCTCACCTCACCACTCGCCGGCGTTTTGGTCAAGGCTCCTACCCAGACGACTGGCGTCAACGTTACGGCCGGTGACGCGTGGATTGTGGTTGATCCCAGCACTCTTTATTTTTCTGCTGATCTCGATGAAACCGATCTCAAACGTGTCAAGGTTGGGCAAAAAGTGGAGATCTCTCTCGACGCCTACCCCGACAAAAAATTTGAAAGCTCAATCAGCTCTATTGCGTATGCCCCTAAAGAAACCACCAGTGGGACCGTGTATGAAATCAAACTTGCCCTCCCTACCAGCGACCTCGCAGACCTAAGACTCGGGCTAAACGGTAGCGCGACCATTATCCTCACCGAAAAGACTGACGTTCCCCGCCTCCCAAGTAGCGCCCTAACTTTTGAAGGAACCAAGTCTAGTGTTTACGTTAAAAACGGTGATAAATATGAAGAGAAGGAAATAGAGGTTGGAATCGAAAATGATGGTTACGTCGAAATTATCAAAGGATTGTCGCCCAATGACCAAGTCTACAGTCAAAAAAGCCAATAAAAAAGCTGTCCTCGAACTTAAAGATGTCTCCAAGATCTATGATTTGGGTGATGAAAAATTAACAATTCTCAAAAATATCTCGGTCACAATCAACTCCGGTGAACTTGTCGCGATCGTCGGCCCATCAGGTTCTGGCAAGAGCACTCTTATGCACATCATGGGGCTCCTAGATAAACAAACAAGTGGGCAGGTTATCCTGGATGGCAACGACGTTTCAGGTTTGAGCGAAGAAGCTCTCGCCAAAATGCGCAACCAATATATCGGTTTTATTTTTCAACAATTTAACTTACTCGCCCGTACCACAGCAGTTGAAAATGTCTTATTACCAACTCTTTATAGTACTGACTTAACTGACAAAACCGCTCGTGCCAAGGAGCTACTCACTACCTTGGGCTTGGGTGAGCGTCTAAACAACAAGCCCAATCAATTGTCCGGAGGACAACAACAACGCGTGGCAATCGCCCGATCCCTCATCAATAACCCATCAGTCATCTTTGCCGATGAGCCAACCGGTAATCTGGATAGCAAAAGTGGTCATGAGGTAGTCGAAATTCTCAAAAAATTAAATGCCGAAGGACGCACGATCGTAATCGTCACCCACGATCTGGAACTTGCCAAAATTGCACATCGTGTCATTAAGATCTTGGACGGTGAAATCGTCTCCGATAGTAGGAAATCTTAGTTATGAAAATCACGATTCTCGCAAAAACAGCCTTCATTAGCATCACTCGTAATAAATTGCGCTCATTCCTAACTACTCTTGGTGTTGTGATCGGCGTCCTCTCAGTTATCCTCCTAACCAGCATTGGCAATGGTTTAACCGTCTTTGTTGAACAACAATTTGCTAATCTTGGGAGCAATCTACTCATTGTCTCGCCTGGTGAAATTGTTGGCGAAGACGGAGGCTTTAATCAAGAGGCTGCCGCACTATCTCTTTCAACCTCTAAGTTGAGCATAATAGACGCGAATGCACTCGAACGTTCAGGCTACCCACTCGGTGATGTCTCAGTGGTAATCGAGGGAGGAGTCGACGTAAGAACAGAACAAGGCAAGAGGCAAGGTTTTTCTGTAGCCACCACGCCCGAATACTCAACACTTAGAAACACCAAAACAACCAAAGGCCGTTTCTTTAACGAAGCAGATGTTAGTAGTAGCCGCAAAGTTGCTGTCATTGGTAGTAAAATTGCCGACAAGCTCTTCGTGGGCGTCGAGCCAGTAGGTCAAGAGGTAACACTTAATCGTGTCCGCTTTGAAGTCGTGGGTGTAGCTGAGCCTAAGAGTAGTGGAAGTTTTGGTGGCCCAGACATTGATAGCTCGGTCTATATACCATATACGACTGCTAGGAGTGCCCTTGGACATGAAAAGATCTCTTATATTTTAGTTCAAGCCATGGATAAGTCTCAGATCGAGCGTGCCAAAGAAAAAATCAAAACGATTATGGATAAACGACTAAACGAAGAAGATTTTTCTGTTACTGACCAACGAGAGATCTTGAAAACAATTCAGACTATTTTGGGAACGCTCACAATGGGCTTAGCTGGCATTGCTGCCATCTCGCTCGTTGTCGGCGGTATTGGGATTATGAATATTATGTTGGTTGCCGTATCTGAGCGGACACAAGAGATTGGTCTTCGGAAAGCGCTCGGGGCAACTCCAAAGAGTATTTTGATCCAGTTTCTGATCGAGTCCGCGGTCCTCTCAACCCTTGGTGGTGTTATTGGTATTGTGCTTGGCATCCTTGGAGCGTTCGCCCTAAGAGCGTTTTTCCCTGCTACCCCAGCGCTCAACTCTATCCTGCTCGCCTTTGGCGTCTCGCTCTTAACGGGGATCGTCTTTGGCGTGTTCCCAGCTCGTAAAGCTGCTAGTCTTAATCCCATCGAAGCACTTCGGTACGAATAGTGTCTGGTATCATGTATCCATGCGCGCTTTATTAATTTTAATTCTCACTATTGGACTAGGATACGGTGGTTTTCTGTTTTGGCAGCAAACTAATGGGGGGCAGCCACCTAAAGGTACTATCAACAGTAACAAGTTTGTGACACCAAATCTAAGCTTGCAAGACAGTAACTCTCTGCTCGCCAATCTCGAATCAGTCTTAGGTGAGAGTATTAGTAGCGGGATGGAGGCAGTGGGCGATACCATCAACAACGTAACTGGTGGCAAAAGCGAACCAATCATTAATGAAGCAATCTCTAACTTTCAAAAAGAGTTGTCTAAGCTACCCGAAGATCAGGTTAAAAAGATCCAGTATCATTACTGCAAGCGTATCGTTGAGGAATATGAAAAGCTCAATTAATATCTTACAACTAGGTACTAGGTACTTATGACTATAAAACGCCGAGTGGGCGCCCACGTAGGGGGAGGTTTGTCCTCAGCGATTGATAATACAATTTTAATTGGTGGTAACTGCCTTCAGATCTTTGCCGGGAGCCCACGCATGTGGGCGAGATCTCTTTGGGCTGTCGATATTGCAAAAAAATTTACAGAATTAGCCATAAAAAATGATCTAAACCCAGTTTATATTCATGCTCTCTATTTAACTAACCTCGCGAGCGACAATGAAGAACTAGTCGAAAAATCCATTGCAGCGCTCGTCATGGATATGAGAAATTCTGCTGCTATAAGCGGCGCTGGCGTGGTACTGCATATTGGGAGTCATCAGGGTAGAGGCTGGCAAGATTCGCGTACTTTAGTCATCGAAAGTATTCGCAAAGTCTTGGATAGTACCCCCAACAACTCCTACCTTCTCCTCGAAAACTCTGCTGGTCAAAAAGGCAAGATTGGCTCACTTACAGAACTCGCAGATATTTTGAACTCGATTAACTCACCAAGATTAAAGGTCTGTCTGGATACTGCCCACGCTTTCGAGGCAGGCTACAACTTCACAACTAATCAAGGACTAGAGCTCTGGCTCAAAGAAATTGAAAGCACCATTGGTTTCGAAAAAATTGAACTACTTCACCTCAATGACAGTAAGACTCCCTTGGGGAGCGGGCGAGACAATCATCAAAATATAGGGGACGGCTATATTGGTAGTGAGGGGGTGAAAAGACTTATTAATCATCCTAAATTAGCCCATCTCCCCTTAATCTTAGAAGTTCCCGGGATTGAGGGTATGGGTCCCGACAAAGAAAATATCGATCGCGTAAAACAATTACTTTTCTAGCCTGCCTGCCCGCCGACCAGCACCAGATACACAAATCGGCTGAATAAGCAGCCTGTGTGTATTCTGAGATGGTGGTGGGGTAGAATAGCCACATGACAGATTTCAGATCACGCTTAGAGGACATTAAGTCTAAGCTAAAATTGACCGAACTAGTCAATGAAAAAGAATTGCTGCTCAAAGAAATGGAGGCAGGAGACTTTTGGGATAACAGCGACTTAGCTCAGAAAAAAAGTCAGCGCTTATCAGAAATAAATTCACTATTAGAATCAGTCTCTCTTGTCGAAAATACGATCGGTGATGCCGAGACCGCAGCAGAACTAGGTGATGAAGTTAGCAAATATGAGGGTATCGCACAAAGTGCCTTGGGTAAACTTGAGATGAACACCTACCTTTCAGGAAGATATGATGGGCTCGATGCTATTCTTAGTATTCACGCCGGTGCCGGTGGCACCGAAGCGATGGATTGGTCCGAGATGCTCTATCGCATGTATTTGCGATTTGCCGAGCGCTCAGGTTGGGGTTACGAAGTAATCGACGAAACACGGGGTGATGAAGCAGGGATCAAGTCAACAACAGTCAGGCTAAAGGGGAAGAATGCCTATGGCCTTCTCAAGCGGGAGCAAGGCACGCATCGACTCGTCCGCCTCTCCCCCTTTAACGCCGACAAACTTCGTCAAACCAGCTTTAGTTTGGTCGAAGTCCTGCCAGGTGTTGAAGAAGATACTCCCGACGTTGTTGTGCGTGACGAAGATGTGGAGTGGCAATTCTTTCGAGCTGGCGGACATGGTGGACAAAACGTTAATAAGGTGAGTACTGCCGTCCGCCTGATCCACAAGCCAAGTGGTATTGTCATCGTCTCTACCCAGGAGAGATATCAGGAACGCAATCGCGAAATCTGTATGCGCCAACTCAAAGCTAAGCTTTGGGAAATTGATGAGGCCAAAAGGAAGGCCGAGATTAGCACCGCGAAAGGGGAGTATCGTGTCGCTAGTTTTGGTAATCAAATCAGAAGCTACGTTCTGCATCCCTACAAGTTAGTTAAAGATGTAAGAACTGAATATGAGACTAGTGATGCCGAAGGTGTTCTGGACGGCGATCTCGAAGGTTTTATTCAGGCAGAACTCAAGACTCTTCCCTAGTTTTTGGCTTTGTTAATCATGATCTGCTATAGTAAGAAAAAGTTTACTACATTAATTGTAAGGAGAACCAAATGGACGATATTCGACCAATTAATCTCGGAACCAACGATTTAGTTGCCCCTAACACTTCAGAGCAAATTACTACTAAAATAGAAGGAAGTACTATGCAACCAGCTAAAAGTAAGAATCTTATTATGCCCATACTACTCATTGTCGGTATCGTAGGGGGACTCTTTCTCGGATATCAACTAGCCAAAGACAAGCTGCTCTTAGCTGGTGGTAATGTTCCAGGAGCCTCAAAATTAGCCCAAAATCCCGAAAGCGCCGCAAGCGTCAAAGCTGGTGATGTTTTTGGTGCAGCTGATGAAAAAACTTTCCGCGATCAAGCTGAAGGGGTTCTCCAACCAGGTGGTATCGAAGGAGAGGGTAGTCACCACATTGAGCGTGGGGCAAATGCTAGCCAATGGGTTTATGTGACTTCCTCTGTTGTTGATCTCGATCTCTTTGTTGGTCATCAGGTAACTGTTTGGGGAGAGACCAATTCTGGTAAAAAAGCTGGCTGGCTCATGGATGTCGGCCGCCTTAAAGTCCAGGAGCTAAACGCTGCTGAGATCAATAATATCGAGCCAGCTGAATAATAATTAGGTCAAGCTTTAAAACTAGGCACTAGGTACTTACGACTAAATCTATGATCATCTTCGACTCAGTCAGCAAGATTTATGGCAATGGCACTGTAGCCTTGGACAAAGTATCATTTGCGGTCGGAGTTGGTGAATTTATGATTATCTCAGGTCCTTCAGGCTCGGGCAAAACCACTCTCATGAAACTCATTATCAAAGAGGTAGATCCCACGCACGGGAAAATAGTTGTTGATGGCGATGACATTTCCGAAATTCCACACAAAAACTTACACCTTTTGCGTCGCAAAGTTGGTGTAATTTTTCAAGATGCTAAGCTCCTGGAGGGGAAAACTGTTGCTGAAAATGTAGATATTGTCTTAGAAATCATGGGCTTATCTGAGACTGAGATTGTCAAAAGAAGAAACGACCTTCTCGAACTAACTGGGATCGCACATCATAGCTCTGATTTCCCCTCACAATTATCGGGTGGTGAGGCACAAAGACTCGGTATTGCTCGCGCCCTCTCAACTCAGCCAAAGGTATTATTTGCCGATGAGCCAACCGGTAATCTAGATCCAGCAACAGCCAAAGATATTATTGGTTTACTTCAAGATATCAATACCCAAGGTACTACCGTGCTCATGGCTACGCATGATCTTGATTATGTTAAACATATTAAGGCCCATCGCCTAGTACTCACGAAGGGTGTTTTAACCTCAGATTCATTCGCCCACCACACCTCGTCGCACCATCCTTCTAAAGAAACCAAAAAAGAAGCCCCAGACGAAGACAAAAAAACTTAAATCTGCTAGAGTGTAACCATGTCAAAAGTTCAAAGTTTAACTAGAGCTATCAGGCGTACACCTTATCAGTCACTCTCCGCAATTATTTTAACTACCCTAACCTTTTTTTCTTTAAGCATTTTCACACTCGTGGTCTTGGGAACGACACGCATGCTCACCTACTTTGAATCACGTCCACAAGTTACTGCTTTCTTTAAAGATGACGCAACCAAAGCCGATGCCGAAAATTTAAAAAAGCTGGTAGAAGATGAAGCGAGCATTGAAGTCGCTACCTATGTCTCTAAGGAAGACGCGCTAAAATTATATAAAGAGCAAAATCAAGATAACCCACTCCTTCTCGAAATGGTGACCGCAGATATCCTTCCTGCCTCGCTCGAAGTTTCCGCAAAGAATGTTGATGACCTCGAAAAGATTGCTTCGATTATGCAAAAAGATCCGCTCGTTGAAGAGGTCGTATTCCAAAAAGACGTTATCGACACTCTTCGAAAATGGTTGGGCGGCATCCGTCTTGCCGGTTTATTTTTAACCACACTCTTAACGATCGCTTCAGTCACCACC
The DNA here is from genome assembly GCA_003576945.1 of Candidatus Microgenomates bacterium. GTDB lineage: Bacteria > Patescibacteriota > Microgenomatia > UBA1400 > UBA12108 > GWF. The sequence goes on along the minus strand of QEVC01000014.1, from coordinate 12,589 downwards.
ATAATCGTAATTATTGGTCTTAAATTCCGAAGCAAAAAACCAGAAATGTATACGCTAACTCTCCTGGGTGCAACCAATTGGTATATCCGCCGCCCCTTTGTACTCGAATCAATGTTCTACGGCTGCCTTGGCGCGATCATTGGTTGGGGTATCAGCTATATCCTGTTGCTGTATCTGACACCTAATTTAATTACCTTCCTCGGCGAGATTAGACTCGTTCCAGTTCCATATTGGGTAATGCTAGCAATTCTTGGTGGAGAAATTATAGTGGGGGCGATATTGGGTGGAGTCTCTTCTCTTATTGCAACCCGTCGTGTGGGTCGATGAAAAAATTATTTTTATTCATTGTTTTTCTAGGTACTTTTTACTCGGTACTTACTACTGCGCCGAGAGCGCACGCTGCTGTTTGTGGCGATAACGTCCCAACCGACGAGGGGGAATTAAAGAGTTATGTCGATGACTGTAACGCTAAGTTAAAGACCTTGTCAGGGCAAAAGGCTACGCTCGCCCAAGCTCTTGGAGTTTTGACTACCCAGATTAACTTAACGCAGGCCAAGATCGCAAAGGAGACGTCTGAATTAAACAAGCTCGAAATAGAAATTAGCGATTTATCAGGCAAAATTCAGAGTCTAGATTATTCCCTTACCGATCTCACAAAGCTCTTTGTAGCCCGCGTTAAATCTAGCTACATGAATGTATCAAGTAGTCCAATTGCCATGATTTTGCACTTTTCTGGAATCACCGAGTTTACTAAAGGCCTTCAATACGTTGAGGCAGTTAGAGATCATGATCAAAAACTTCTCTTAAGTCTCGAAAAATCTCGTCTTGATTTTGACCAACAAAGGACGATGAAAGAAAAAAAACAAGCTGAAATAGAAGCAGTCAAAAAGATCTTAGATCGAGAAAAGGCAGCACTAGCGACACAAGTATCAGCTAAGAATAAACTACTTGCCGACACCAAAAACGATGAGGCAAGATTTCAAAGTCTGCTCTCAGCAGCCCAGGCCCAGCTTGCTGCATTCCGTCGCTTCACCACAAGTCAGGGTGGCACCTCCTTACTTTCCAATCAAACTAAATGTGACTCTTGGGGATGTTACTATAACCAGCGTGACAGTAGTTGGGGCAATCAAACAATTGGACTTTCTGGAGAAACGATGAAGGAGGTAGGTTGTCTCGTCACCAGTATGGCAATGGTCGCCAGTCATTATGGCAAAAGTATAAAACCTGGGGATATCGCCGCAAGTAGTAATCCATTTTGGGGTAACACTGCTTTTATGAACCAAGGTAGTTGGAGTGTTGCGGGGGTTACAATGACTCGAACCAGGATAGGGAGTTCAACTGCAAAAATTGATGAAGAGCTCTCTGTCGGTAGGCCCGTCGTAGTCGGTATTTATGGGGGACCCGATCACTTCTTAGTCATTACCAAAAAAGAAGGTGATGACTACATAATGAATGACCCGTTTCCCGAAAATGGAGGCGGCATTAAGTTTACGAGTAAGTACCCACTCTCTGCAATTTCCGCCGTTGATCGCGTTACCGTTAATTAATCTAATTTCTTATGTTGACAATTAGCTGAAAAAGCATAAAATTAAATCATGCCCAGGAAAATTAAGATTGTAAAAAAGATTTCAAAAAGTCCCAGCAAGGGAAAATCTTTCTTCAGTAAACGCATTCTAATTTCTCTCTCACTAGTGGTTTTGCTGGGATTAGGTATCTGGGGGTTAATACGTTCACTCACTGTTCCGACCGATATAAACCTTGTAGCTTCTGATGTCGCAATTGATGATGGTGGCGTAGTGCATAAACCTCGTATCATTGATGAAAATGGATGTTATTATCAACCAATCCAGTGCGTTAAGGCTCCCTGTGAACCTATAAAGGTGTGTCCCACAACCACTGCAAACACGCCAATACCACGCGGTTGCACCTCTTGGTTTGACGGTTGTAATACCTGTAGAGTTAACAATGGGGTAATTACAGGATGTACCAAGATGGCCTGTAAACTCGATCCCAATAGCGCACCAAAACCATACTGTAAGGCATATGGTGAAGATGTTCCTGTTCCAAGTCCAACACCAGTTCCTTCACCAGTTATCTGTACCCAGGATGTCTACACTTGTTCTGACGGATCTACGGTGAGACGATCTGGATCAAAATGTGAGTTTGTCTGTCCCTCTGTAGCCCCGACTTCGACTCCTCAACAGATTCTGATCACACTAGTTAACTTTAACGCTTCCACGCCATGTGGCGCTTTGCACTTCAAAAACTACCAGTTCACATGTAGTTTGGGGCCCAAACATATAATCAACGATAATACTTGTATCAGTGTTGACGAAGCGATGAAAAGAGCCAAATCACTCTGTCAAACCAATCCAAAATAAATAAACTACTATGATCAAATCAAAGTCTAAATCAAAGAAATCAATATCCAAGAGTACCTTTATCCTATTGGGAATTGTTTCGTTTGTTGCTGTAGCAGCTCTTTATATCAAGAGAGTGATGGTTTCCCCTAAGGTAGCTTTAATTGCAGAGACTAGCAAGCAGATGTGTATAACTAACATCAACTCTATTTCATTCCACGAGGAGTGTGGGACACCTGGTACTTTTAAGCGTGCGGTCTACACCTGTAGCAACGGTTCAACTGCCGAAAAGCTTGCTGGTGGATTGAACTGTATAACATATAGTGATGTTCTTAAAGAGGCCCAAAATAACTGTGGGCAAACCTGTGTTGCACCTAGTCCTACGCCAACCCCAACTCCCACACCAACATACTCGACCAAGCCTAGCGCTACTCCCACTGCTAGTGCTTGTGGTAGCTCCCTAAGTAAATGGCAATTCAAAGAAAGTTGTGGAACCAACATGTATCGCTATATCAGTTTCAACTGCAGCGGCTCCACACTAGATAAAGTATTGGGATCACCCGACACATGTAAAAAAGAATCTAATTGGGTTACCGATGCGCGCAATACTTGTATGCAGACGCAATGTGCGAGTCCAGTCCCGACTGTGTTTGTATCTGCGATTCCCAAGATCACTCCTCCACCCTCCATCAGACCTTCAATATATAGCTGTTATCGTTCATGTCGTCAGACTCAGGGCAGGGTTAACTGGGCCTGTCTCCGGAAATGTTATCGCTAATTTGCTAGACTAGTTTTCATGAGGTATTTCGTGCTCGTACTTATGTGCTGCATGTTGTATGCCACAAAAGTTGTTGCGGTAAGTACGTCAATTGCGCAGTCCCCATCTACCGTTGGTGATGAACCATTTACTGTTACCGTAAATATTAACGGAGCAACAGCTGGCGTAAACTATCTCCGTGCCGACTTATACCTTCCAGATACAAAAAACTACTTTGGCGAAACAGACAACACTCAAGCGTGGTACGGCGGGAGCGATGGCAAACAATACTATCCAGTCACCATCCTATCTGGTGAGCCCACTATTGCGACAATTAGTGCGAGGTTGGGTGAACCGAGTCTAACAGACTATCCAGGACCAGGTTTGTACAAACTACGCATTCGTCGCTATACAAGCAGTGGTAACCAGGGGAGTGAAGAGCCGCAGCCGGTAGATATTACTCTCACAAAAACTTATCCCTCACCTTCGCCATCGCCAACTCCTACGCCTTCACCCACCGCACAGCCATCGCCAACTCCTACTCAAACACCGACGCCAACCCCTTCTATCCCAGCTCCTATTCCCAGTTTTCAAGTGTCTCCAAAACCCTCACTGCCCTTAGCCTCCGACCTAACTAGTCCTATGAGTGGCACGGTTGGCGGAGTCGCAGACGTTGACCTGTCAGCATTTGGCTTGAGCTCACCATCGCCCATTATCGAAGAACTACAAGGCACCGCTTCATCCTCACTTACACTCAACCATGGTCGTGCTCGTTTAATGATTCTAGTTGGCAGTGGCCTCATCTTAATTGCAACCTCAATCTATCTTTGGTATCGCAAAAAGATGAAGGATATAATTACCTAATGCAAAAAGTATTTCTAATAATTATCAACTTATCTTGGGCCACACTCACTTGGCACTTAACCACTACTCCTAATCTCGTTGTTGCACCAGAAAATCTCCTTAACACTATAGTCATGATGGGGGGGCACTTCACATTTTTTGGAGTACAGGCATCGCTGCTTAAATTGAGTCATCTAAACACCGCGCTTAGCATCCTGCTTGCGAGTCTCTATGGTCTTATGATCGAGCTTGTTCAACTCAGTGTTCCTGGTCGCTCGGCTGATCCATTAGACTGGTTACTTGATACTCTGGGGGCTATAGCCTTTCTTGCTATACTAAAGAGATTAAAACTAGCAAATAGGTTCATTAAATTATGAAAATACTTATAACTGGGGGCGCAGGTTATATTGGATCAATCACCGCCAAAGAACTTGAAGCCAAGGGTTACGATGTCTTAGTCTATGATCACTTTATCTCTCATAGCCCAAGTAAACTAGGGGAAACCCCATTTATTAAAGGTGGCTTACTCGACGTTAAAACACTTGAAAAAACACTGAGAGAGTTTCATCCCGATGTTGTTATGCATTTTGCTGCCTATATCCAGATGGGTGAGAGTGTGACTAACCCTCGTAAGTACTACGAGAATAATTTTCTGGGGACCTTAAGCTTGGTTGAGTCAATGATTAAGATTGGTTGTCACAAGCTCGTTTTTGCCAGTACCGCTGGAGTCTATGGTAATCCAGTGGTGATCCCAATTCCCGAAGATCATAAAAAAGAACCCGAAAATCCATATGGTGAAACAAAATTAGCTGCCGAAAGACTTCTAGGGTGGTATGACAAAGCTTATGGTTTTAAATCCATATCGATTCGTTTCTTTAATGCCGCTGGTGCAACGCCAGAACTTGGAGAAGATCATCACGATGAGTCACACATCATTCCAAATATTATTAATGCTCAGTTAAATAACAAAGAGTTTGTGTTATTTGGGAATGACTATCCGACTCCAGATGGTACCTGTGTCCGGGACTATATCCACGTCCTCGATCTTGCCGAAGCCTTCCGCCTCGCCGCAGAAAAACTCATGACTCCAGAAGCTGTAAGTACGGCCTACAACGCTGGCACAGGTCACGGTTATAGTAATCTCGAAATTGTCAAAATGGTAGAGAAAGTCGCATCTGACCTAGCTCAGATAGATCCTGAGCATGCCGAAGGATTAAAAATAAAGATTAAATTTGAACCACGCCGCCCCGGTGACGCTAACGAACTTATTGCTGACTCCTCACGACTCCAAGCCGAGCTCGGTTGGACACCTTCACATTCAGACCTAGAAAGTATCGTAAAGTCTGCATACACTTACCACTCAAACCTATCTCGCTAAACCCCTATTGCACCCGAGTATTTTTCTGCTACAATAACATCCTACATATGTGAATACACCTTGCTTGTCTATGGATAAGGGTTAAAACCCGCCTAGGCGGGTTTTTTTGTGTCTACATATAACAAATCTAGAACATTAAAAATAGAATAACTACTAATCTAATTTGTAAAGAGATGGTAGTACCGTTTTTTTCTTTTTGAGTAAATCTTTTTAGGATTTTAAACTCTTTTTGAGAGTTTGATCCTGGCTCAGGATGAACGCTGGCGGCGTGCCTTAAGCATGCAAGTCGAACGATTGAAGCCTTGTAGCAATACAAGGTGGATCTAGTGGCAGACGGGTGAGTAATACATAGGAATCTACCTCTTGGTGGGGAATAGCTCGCCGAAAGGCGGGGTAATACCGCATACGATCTACGGATCAAAGACCTTTACCGGTCGCCGAGAGAGGAGCCTGTGTCCCATCAGCTAGTTGGTAAGGTAATGGCTTACCAAGGCTACGACGGGTAGGGGATGTGAGAGCATGATCCCCCACAAGGACACTGAGATACGGGTCCTACACCTACGGGTGGCAGCAACTGGGAATCTTGCGCAATGGACGAAAGTCTGACGCAGCGACGCCGCGTGTGGGAAGAAGGCCTTCGGGTCGTAAACCACTGTGGTAGGGGAATAACAAATGAAGGTACCCTACTAGAAAGCACCTGCTAACCACGTGCCAGAAGCCTCGGTAATACGTGGGGTGCAAGCGTTATCCGGATTTACTGGGCGTAAAGCGTTCTGTAGGCGGTTTTGTAAGTATATGGTTAAAGGCTGCGGCTCAACCGTAGACATGCTGTATAAACTACAATGACTAGATGGTTGTCGGGAGTATCGGAATTCTCGGTGGAGGGGTGAAATCCGTTGATATCGAGAGGAACACCAAAGGCGAAGGCAGATACTTAGGCAATTTATGACGCTGATAGACGACAGCTAGGGGAGCGAAAGGGATTAGAGACCCCTGTAGTCCTAGCCGTAAACGATGGATGCTAGCTGGTCGGATTTATCTGGTCGGCGTAAGCTAACGCGTTAAGCATCCCGCCTGGGAAGTACGGCCGCAAGGCTAAAACTCAAAGGAATTGACGGGGGAGCGCACAACCGGTGGAGCATGTGGTTTAATTCGATACAAAGCGAAAGACCTCACCTGGGTTTGAAATGTAACTGCAAATCCCAAGAAACTGGGATCTTCTTCGAGAGTGTTACACAGCTGTTGCATGGCTGTCGTCAGTTCGTGTCGTGAGGCGTTTCTTTAAGTAGAATAACGAACGCAACCCCCATGCTGTGTTAAATCTTCACAGCAGACTGCCCTTGATAATCTCAAGGGAGGAAGGAGGGGACGATGTCAAGTCAGCATGACGCTTACGTCCAGGGCCACACACATCCTACAATGGGAAGTAACAATGGGTCGCCAACCCGCAAGGGGGAGCCAATCCCACCAAACCTTCCCTCAGTTCAGATTGAGGGCTGCAACCCGCCCTCATGAAGTCGGAATCGGTAGTAATCGCGGATCAGCAGGCCGCGGTGAATACGTTCTCGCTCCTTGTACACACCGCCCGTCAAGTGAGCAAAGTTGGCAGTGCCTGAAGGTGGAAATCTTAACCCGCAAGGGAGGGACCCACCAAAGGTAAGGTCAGCGATGAGCGCTAAGTCGTACCTTATAAGTGCGACCTGAGAGAGTAATTTCTCAGATAAATTTCGCTGTATCGGTGAACCCTAAAGTTCTACAATAGAACTATGGGAATACCGAGGGAACCTTCGAATAAAAACGAGGGACTCCGTAGAGACTACACGCGAACGCCTCATATAACCAAAAGTTATTTGCTCGGAATGTTACATGATGGAACCAAACGGAAAACCACGTTTCGTATTGCCCAAAAAGCTCTCGCATTTGCCAAAATGCTAGAATCTGGGATCAAACGAATCTGTGGACGAAGTTGGTATTACCAAGAAGGAAAATCTCGCGATGTTTACATTACCGAGTTTTCTAAAGTCTTTCTGCATAACGTAACTATTCGTACTGATCAAGATAAACTTGATTATGTTCGTGGTTACTTTGATGCCGAAGGCGGTATCGCCAAATCGCCGAACGTTCGGTTCTATATATACTTTGCACAAAAGAATTTTGACGACCTATATCAGGTCAAAACAATACTCGAAGAGTTCAATATTCATACTGGGGTTATTCATAATCCTAGTAAAAAAGTTGATTCTAACTATTGGAGATTCTTTGTCAAAGCCGACAGCTATAAACGTTTTATTATGACTGTGGGATCATTGCATCCGGACAAATCACAATACTTTTCGTTATATCGAGGATGAAGATATAGTCCATACCGCGACGAAAGTCGGGGAATCAATATGAACAAGGTATCCGTTCTGGAAGGAGCGGATGGATCACCTCCTTTCTAGGAGTATAAAGGGTATCACGACCCGCCCTGTATGGGGAATTGTATACGTCCACAGCTTTTTTAAGGGTTAGCTGTTTAAACAGAAACCTTTTCTCAATTTATAGAAAATATTCGAGTGCTACCATCTCTTTGCAAAGCTAGTTTTAACGTAGTCCTGAGCAAGTTTACCCTGAGTTTATCGAATGGGTCGAAGGATTAGATTCCTTTTGTAGTCAGTAACCCGCAAGCATTAATTGCCCGGGGTAATTGTCGTAACGACTGCTAAAATAATATTCTGATTAAAGCTTATACGTACCTAATGTGTGCTAGATGGAAGAGTTACGCTTCAGTAAAAAATGGATAATCATACTCGCTCCATACACCACCATCTGTGGGTGTGCATAGAATCGAACTATGGACCTCTTTCTTATCAGGAAAGCGTTCTACCACTGAACTACACACCCATATATTAACTTGTAACTTAACTCCCGAATTCTATCATGAATTACCCCTTGACCGCTAGACCTTCTATGAGTTACAATTACGTTCGCTCGGGAGACTTCCAAACCAATATGCTGAAAAATCAAATCACATACAGATCGGAAATGATCCTCATGTGTTGATTTTGCCTCATATTTAGTTTGTTAAGATTTTCCCGCGCAAGCGGGTTTTTAATTCGCTTTAGCACCTTTAACAAAAAATCTATGTCTGGGCTCGTAGCTCAGTTGGCTAGAGCGCGTCATTTGCAATGACGAGGTCAGGGGTTCGAGACCCCTCGAGTCCACTGCTACGGTTCGCCCGCCTGCAACGCTATGCGTAGCATTGCGGGTAGGAGCCCGGCACGGTCCACAAAAATAGGATCTTAGCTTGTAGAGATATGCTTCCTAAAAGCATGTTTCTACAATCTAGAATCTTATTTCTAGATTTTGTACTTTAACAAGTGAAGAGTAGGAAAGCATCTAAACAATTTTTTTGATTTTTTAATAAAAATTTAAGTATCAAGCTACTCAACTAAAGCATATAGTGGATGCCTAGGCATGTTGTGCCGAAGAAGGACGTATAAGGCCGCGAAAGTCGTCGGTTAGGAGCCATAATCCTGTGACCCGGCGGTGTCCGAATGGGGTAACCCCGCTGTCAGTAATGACAGTGTACCCTGAATTTATTCAGGAGTAGGTAACCCGGAGAACTGAAACATCTAAGTACCCGGAGGAAAAGAAATCGAACGAGATTCCCTTAGTAAGCGGTGAGCGAAAAGGGAATAGCCTAAACCGTAATTTATTACGGTGTTGCAGGGCTATACACAACGTCTAGTTAAGGATAGAAGAACACCGTGGAATAGGTGACCATAGAGCGTGACAGTCGCGTAATCGAAATCCTGGACTAGGTAGTATAGTACCTAAGTACGTTGGGAGACGGCAAACTCCCTGCGGAATCCGCCCCGACCACGGGGCAAGGCTAAATACACAGCATGACCGATAGTGAACTAGTACCGTGAGGGAAAGGTGAAAAGATGGGTGAGACACCCAGTGAAATAGTACCTGAAACTGTATGCTAACAAACAGACAGAGTCTGGATTTATCCGGATGATGTCGTGCCTATTGAAGAATGACCCGTCGAGTTTGCATGTACTGCAAGTCTAAGCGATATCGTCGCGGAGGCGTAGTGAAAGCGAGGATGAATAGTCCGATTAGCAGTGCGTCCAAGACCCGAAACCGGAGTGAGCTAACCATGAGCAGGGTGAACCCCACGTAAAAGTGGGGGGAGGCCCGAACCAGTGAATGCTGCAAAATTCTTGGAGGACTTGTGGTTAGAGGTAATATGCCAATCGAACCCGGAGATAGCTGGTTCTCCCCGAAATATATTTAGGTATAGCCTCAAGTGATTGCATGATGGGGGTAGAGCACTGAAAAGGTGCGACGTCGCAAGGCGTTTCACTTTATCAAACTCCGAATACCAACATGTTCAGCTTGGGAGTCAGTCCCTGGGAGCTAAGTTCCAGGGGCAAAAGGGAAACAACCCACGATCGTCAATTAAGGTCTCAAAATCATAACTAAGTGGCTCAAGGAAGTCATAATCCATATACAGCTAGGAGGTCGGCTCAGAAGCAGCCATCCTTGAAAGAAAGCGTAACAGCTCACTAGTCTCGGATTGTGGCGCCGAAGACCCATCGAGGCTCAAGTTATGTACCGAAATTACGGATTTGTAAGCGATTTATCGTTTATAAGTGGTAGGGGAGCGTTCTGACAACTGTGAAGTCGTCCTGTAAGGGGCGGTGGAGTGGTCAGAAGTGAGAATGGCGGGATGAGTAGCGAGAATAAGGTGAGAATCCTTATCACCGTATGTTCCAGGTTTCCAACGCAACGTTCGTCGGCGTTGGGTTAGGCGGCCCTAAGGCGAGGCTGGTGTAATGCCGGCGTAGTCGATGGATAACAGGTTGATATTCCTGTCCTTTTGGGCGTTCGTTATCAACTGGGGAGTGACGGTTTAGGAAGGGCAAGGCGCATTATCGAATTTGCGTCCAAGCGTTAAGGGAGTTGACTCTAGGAAAATCCGGAGTTGGCATTACGATCCGAGGCGTGATGGAAAATGTTGGCTACGTGTCAGCATGATCTTGTATCCTTTCTGAATCCAAGAAAATCTTCGCAGTGAGAATGTTCAAAATCCGTACCGCAAACCGACACAGGTGAACTGGTAGAGTATACCAAGGTGAGCGAGAGAACCTTCCTTAAGGAACTCGGCAAATTAGCTAGGCGTAACTTAGGGAGATGCCTAACCTGTTTTTTGGTACTTGTATCAAAAAATGGGTCGCAGATAAAGATTATGAGGTGACTGTTTAACAAAAACACAGGTCTGTGCGAAGGCGTAAGCCTACGTATACGGGCTGAGGCCTGCCCAGTGCCAGAAGGTTAACTGAGAGAGTGACCCCGACTTGTTCGGGATAGCTTTTGATTGAAGCCCTGGTGAACGGCAGCAGTAACTATAACTGTTCTATGGTAGCGAAATTCCTTGTCGGGTAAGTTCCGACCTGCACGAAAGGCGTAACAATCTCATAACTGTCTTGAGGGAGGGCTCGGCGAAATTGAAATGGCTGTGAAGATGCGGCCTACTGGTAACAGGACAAAAAGACCCCGTGGAGCTTTACTGTACCTTGGCACTGAAATTTATGTTTTGACTGTGTAGCGTAGGTGGGAGCCGCAAGGCGATCATGTAACACCACTCTTTGAAACGTGAGTTTCTCACTTATCTCTCTGGATCGAGGGAGAGGACACTGTCTGGGAGGCAGTTTAACTGGGGAGGTTGCTTGCTAAAGAGTACCGCAAGCGCTCAAAGGTATCCTAATTCCGGATGGAAATCGGAATGATAGTGCAAGGGCATAAGGATGCCTGACTGTGAGACACACAAGTCAAGCAGAGACGAAAGTCGGACCTAGTGATCCTCGTGTACTTCGTGGGAGGTACCGGGCTTATCGGATAAAAGCTACCCCGGGGATAACAGAGTAGTTGCACCTGAGCGTCCACAGCGACGGTGCAGTTCGCTACCTCAACATATCGGGGTCCTCAGATTGTAAAATCTGAGTGCTGTTTAGATATGTAATAATCTAAGAAAACTAACTCATAACGGTGAAACCTTAATCATGAACCTATTTAGCTTTGCGAACAAATAAAAGTTAAATATTGAAAAGGTAATACCGTGGGAAGTCGGTCACATTATTGTGGCTTGACCCCGTATCGACTGGATCTCTCGATTAATCGAGAGTGAAGATAGGGATATTTATCTCTATAAAACGTTAGCACCCCGCTTAAAATCGGGATGAAGGTATAGTCAAAATTAATTGGAAACAATTAAATCATCAATTGAGCGATGTCGGCTCAGCGCATCCTGGGGCTGGAGAAGGTCCCAAGGGTTGGTCTGTTCGCCCATTAAAGCGCTACGTGAGCTGGGTTCAGACCGTCGTGAGACAGGTCGGTCTCTATCCGTTATCAGCGTTGGAATTTTGAGGGGGGTTGCTCTTAGTACGAGAGGACCGGAGTGAGCCAACCGCTAGTGTTTCTGTTGTAGTCGTCAGACGCATCGCAGAGTAGCTACGTTGGTAAGTGATAACCGCTGAAAGCATCTAAGCGGGAAACACGCCCCAAGATGAGAATTCCTTGTCTATAGCAATATAGACGACAGATCCCTGGAAGACCACCAGGTAATCGGCAGGAGGTGTACGCACTGCAAAGTGTTTAGCTGACCTGTCCAGAGACATCAGAATCATCTGATCGTTTATGGGTCCCGCTTTTGCGGGATACGCATGATCGAACGAGTAGTTTGATACGCTTACCTTACTCTTCACTTACTTAAAGTATAAAAATGTCAGGGTGGACACTTGTGTTCACCCCGCACTTTTACATATATTAGCGATACTCATGTCTCGGTGATTTGAGCGAGGTGGACCCACCTCTTCCCATTCCGAACAGAGTCGTGAAACATCTCAGCGTTGACGATAGTAGTTGATTTAACTAACTGCGAAAATAGATCATTGCCGGGACATTAGTATTGCTAATATTGTGTTATCCCTCTCCTAATATAGGGCGGGATTTTTCGTATCTATTGTTTAAACACACACTTATTCTATTTCTATATATAGATTATATAGATGAGTATTAGTTTGACCTATTGTCCAGTGGTGTATAATTAAACTATAAGGCTACTATTATGATATTTTCTAAAAGTTCATTGACACACAAACTCTGACCCGTCCCCCTTATATTAGACACATTGTGAACTACAATTAGTCCATATGTTAAGGAGGTTGTTATGGCAGTTAAGCGGTATCCCAGAAAGGTGCG
>QEVC01000030.1 GCA_003576945.1 Candidatus Microgenomates bacterium | reverse complement strand
TGTTCACGTCGCATACATATTGGAATATTGCCTTGTAAATTGAGCAGGCGTTAGTGAACCAAGCGATTGGTGGGGTCGCACCTCATTATACCAGTGAAGGAACTGATCTAGTTTTTGTATGGCTAGGTCGTTTTGGCCACTCCAAAGTGGGGTGCAGCGGTTAATGTAGTGGTTCTGGATCGTCCAGTTAAACCTCTCGATATAGCCATTAATCTTGGGTGAGTGAGGATAGATGAAGGCGTGGGTAATCCCATTATTCTCAAGGTACTTATGAATATGGCAAGGAGTCTTGCCAGTTAGTTAAAAAGTCTCTTGTCTCTCGTGAGTTTAAGTGAGGAATGAGTTTGGCACAAGCTAGTCGTGTGTAGACGTCAATACCGGTCACAAAATATCGCTTCATCCCCTCCACATAGACAGTGATACAGTCAACCTCGATGTATCCAGGAGCTTGTGGTTTAGGGCTCCGTTTGACTCGGTTAGCTCTGGCAATTCGCCTCTTCACAACCTTTCTTCCTTCAAAGAAATACCTATGACGTTTGATGATTTTGCCAATCTTGGTAGCTCCGTATCCAGTGAGTCCAAGTGAGGAGGCATAAGCAGAGAGGAGAGTGTGGATGGTGTCCTTCCCCACATTGCCATAATCCTCTCGAATAGAGCGAATAAACTCTAATAGTCGTTCATCCACCACCATGCGCCGTGTATGCTTGGGACGAGTACTATGAGGTATGAGTGAGCTCAACTTTCCACTAGAGCTCTTAAGCTTGGCTCGCCACAAGTATAGCGTGCTAGCTTTAACTCCAAAGGCAGACTCAGTGGCAACTCTGCCATGAGTCTCCCAAAACCTAAGTACATGCAACCGATATTTAGCGATGTCGGATCGGTCAAACGACAGTAGGGAAACCAGAGAACCACTCCGAAGCCTCATGGGCACACCAGTTTTCATAAAAGAACCCTTCCTTCAGGATTCCAATATGTATCGCGACTTATTCAGGTGACCATACTACGTTAAGAGGAGCAATAATCCAGCAGTAACGCCGAATACGCCGATTATTTTTCGTAGAGAAAAATCATCTTTGAAGAAGATTATTGATAAAATCGTTACAATCGAAATACTCGCAGCATTAATAGCATTAACGTATCCGACATTTGGCGCTATAGATACTGAGTAAAAGTTGTAGTAGTTGAATAGAGATGAGAACATTCCAATTAATAGAAAATATTTTAGCGATACATAATTAATTGCAAGATTAATTCTTCTAAAATATATTTCCAATAGGATATATGCTGAAACAAATGTGTATAGATAAGTAAGACTTGCAAGAGTAGAGAATCCTTGCAATGAAAAATACTTGATAGAAAGTGAGAGAAGCCCCCAACCAAAGAATGAATATAGAGTATATGGCAACCAAAGCTTACTACTAGTTTCTTTAGTTTTTTTAGGGTCGATAGTAATTAGACCAGAGAATGCGATAATAAATAAGATGGCGACAATCTTTTTATTACTTAATTCACCATTTAACAATAAATATGAAATGAGTGTAGTGAAGACTACATAGCTTTTTGAGATTACTAAACTGTATCCTGGATTTGGTGCTATTTCAATACTTTTTAAAGATGTGATGTTGGGAAGATACATTAGAAAAAATGCCACTAGAGCAAAAACAACTAAATAGTTGTTTGTGACTGTGTAAGAAATCCCTGCGCTAATACCGATAAACAAATAGGTTATTAGTGGGATTAGAAACATAGCAAGATTATTGAATTGAGTCGGAAATTTTAGTATTGAAGATTTTCTTACAGTAAGATATAGGAGCACCGAACCAAATACCATTAGTCCACTAGTAACTATCCAGTTCATATAACTGTATTATACGATGACTGGTAGAGAAATAACTACATGATAAAATAGTACAAGCTAAAAAGCTCCCTTAGCTCAGTTGGTTAGACCTGCCCGCAATGCTTCGCATAGCGATGCAGGCGGGGCGCTTAGATCCTTAATAATAATGGCTGGTTAGCTCAGTTGGTAGAGCACCGCATTCACATTGCGGTTGTCACAGGTTCGAGCCCTGTACCAGCCACTCATCCGTGAAGAGGCCTCTGGTTCGAGTCCAGAAGGGAGCACTACTTTGCGAGGGAGAGAATTTTTTGAAGTTGTAGTTCAGTCTCTTTAGGGGTTCCTTTTAGTCTTATTAAGACTTTGGTTTCACGTTTGCTACGAGTTAGCTTAACTAGTGACTTCTCGCCGAAGGCGTTTTGGAGTTTAGCCTGAAGGCGGGCGATCTCATCGGAGATAATAATCGTTTTTTTGCTATTACCAGATTTGTCACCAAAATCCTTTTTGAGCCGACGGGCGATTTCTTCTGCCCTCCGAACACTCGCCCCCTCTTTGAGTACTAGTTTGTAGGCTTCGATCATGAGTCTAGTATCTTCGATGCTACTAAGCGCCCTAGCGTGACCTTCGGTGATTAGGCCGCCAATAAGACCATCTTTTAGAGCATCTGGGAGGTCAAGGAGTTTTAGGGTGTTACTAACATAGGCGGGAGACTTGGCCACGCGCTTAGCAATATCGGCATTACCGAGACCAAACTCATCCATCAGGCGCATAAAGGCTTTGCCACGCTCGATTGGATTAAGATCTGAGCGTTGCACGTTTTCCACGATTGCCATCTCGAGCATACCCTGAGGAGTTGTCTCTTTGATAACAACCGGGACATGAGTTAAGCCAACAATCTTACTTGCCCTCCATCTGCGCTCACCTGCAATAATCTGGTAACCTGCAGGAGTATGGGCTAGCACGAGTGGCTCTAAAATCCCGTGTTCCTTGATTGATTCAACAAGGTCGGCGACTGTCTCGGGACGAATGGTACCACGAGGCTGTAGCGGATTAGGCTGGATTAAGTTGATATCAAATTCGGCTATGTGCTGACTGGGATTGCTCATACCATCAGATTAGCATGAAACAACTTTGCGTGAAAAGATGACAGAGTGGATCTGAATAGAGCAGAAATTTATTTTGAAACTACTGAAACGAACTGCTTGCCGAGATGGGTAAAGAACTTAACAATACCATCTTTCATAGCAAAGAGAGTATAGTCGCGACCCATACCAACTCCCACTCCTGGCCTAGTTTTGGTACCAACCTGACGCAAGATGATTTGGCCGGTTTTGATGGTTTGACTACCATAAACTTTAACACCACGCCTTTTACCTGGTCTGGTTGTAGATTGACGTGTGGCTCCACCTGATTTAACGTGTGACATAGTGCTATTTTTTCTCTAGAACTGTAATGTTCCTGATAACAGTTGCCCCTGGCTTGCCATAAGCGACTGACGAGATGTAATTGTAGCCGAGAGAGACGACGGTGTCAACGGAAATAGTCGGGATTACCCGGCCGTAAACAGCAAATGAGGGAATGGTTATTACGACTCTACCCCCTTTGGGCAAGATGTTATACCAGGCTTTAAATGAACCACGATAGAGTTTGTCTAATCCTTTTGCGATGTCCTTGATTTTAGCCAGAGGAAGAGGATTCCTTTCGTCTAAGAGTGGACCCATGTAAGGCTCGGTAGCGATTGCATCGACTGAACTAAAAGGTGGGTGAGTGGCATCTGCCACTTCGAGATGTTTAAGACTGGTACTACGCGGATAAGTAGTGGAAATCCAGTCGAGGTTCATTAATGCACCATCGACAGCAGTCTTGTTTGTGTCGGAGCCAAAGAGCTCTGAGGCACCGATTA